>NZ_LAVM01000036.1:0-58595 GCF_001083815.1 Nocardiopsis sp. SBT366
CCCCCTGAGGCATCCCCTCCCCCTGAGGCGGACCGTCCGTTCCTGCCCGGGCTGGAGTTGTCGCGCGCCCTCTACGAGGAGGGGGTGGCCCCCCTCCTGCACGGGATCCCCCACGCCGCGGCCCTGGTGGGCGCGGGTTCCGAGGTGCTGGGCCTGGACACCGCCCGCTCCACCGACCACGACTGGGGGCCGCGCCTGCAACTGTTCGTCCCTGACGACCACGAGCGTGTCCGGGCGCTCCTGGAGCAGGGCCTGCCCCGACGGGTGCGCGGTTGGCCCACGCGGTACGAACCGGCACCCGACGACCCCGGGGTGCACCGACTCGCCGACGGCCCCGGCGGGCGGCACCTGGTGAACGTGGTCGAACCCGGCGCCTGGTTCACCGGGTGGCTGGGCTTCGACCCGAACGCCGAGGTGACCACCGCCGACTGGCTGGCGACCCCGACCCAACGGTTGGCGGGGGCTGTCGCCGGTGCCGTGTTCCACGACGGCGTCGGGGAGCTCACCGCCGCGCGCCGGACCCTGCGCTGGTACCCCACCGACGTCTGGCGATACGTACTGGCCTGTCAGTGGCTGCGAATCGCCCAGGAGGAGCCTTTCGTGGGACGATGTGCGGAGACCGGTGACGAACTCGGAGCACGGGTGGTCGCCGCACGTCTGGTTCGCGACCTCATGCGCCTGTGCCTGCTGCTCGCGCGCCGCTACCCGCCCTACTCCAAGTGGTTGGGGTCGGCCTTCTCCGCGCTGCCCGAGGCGGCCGAGGTGGGCCCCGTACTGCGCGGGGTGCTCTCCGCGCCCGACCCTCAGCACGACCTGGCCGAGGCGTGCCGGATGGTCGCGGCCTGGCAGAACCGGACCGGGTTGGCGGAGGAGCTGTCCCCCGAGCCCCGCCCGTTCCACTCGCGGCCGTACCCCGTCCTTGACGCCGCACGCTTCACCAGGGCCCTGCTCGAAGAAGTCAGGGACCCCGCGCTCGTCGGTCTGCCGCCGGTGGGCGCCGTCGACCAGTACGTCGACAGCACCGACGCCCTGGAACGTGTCGGACTGGCTCGAGACGTGTCCCGTGCCGTGGGTCGGCTCGGTTCCGGTTAGGGCCCGACCGGGTGCCCCCGGGCTCCGGAAGGGCGGTACGGAGGGCCGGTCGAGACGAACGCGGAGGAAGCGCCATATACCAGGGTGGGCGCGTCACCTGCGACGAAGCTGGGCGCTGCCCTACGATCCAGGCATGGACCTATCCCACGCCCCGCCTGTTCTCAGGCGGCTCAACACAGAGGCCAGCATCCTCGCCGGAGCCGGTTACGCGATTCTGCTTCAGGTCGCCCACCCGAGCGTCGCCCGAGGAGTGGCCGAGCACAGCGACTTCGCCGCGCGCCCTCTCGACCGGCTGCGCGGCACTCTCTACTACGTCTACGGAACCGCTCTGGGCACGCCGGAGGAGCGCGAACGCGTCCAGGCGATCGTGCGCGCCGTGCACCGCAGGGTTCGCGGGCCGGGTTACGACGCCCTCGACCCCGAACTGCTCATGTGGATCGGCGCGACGCTCTACCACAGCGCGGTGCGCGTGTACGAGATGACCGTCACCGAACTGACCGAGGAGGAACACGCCCAGTTCCTGCGTGAGACCTCGGTGTACGCCACCGCACTCGGCCTGCCCCAGGAATGGTGGCCCCAAAGCATCGAGGAATTCTCGGAGTACTGGGAGAACGCCTACGCCCGCCTGGAGGTCGGCCCGGACGCCGTGGGCCTGTCCGAGGGCTTGTTCCGCCCGAACAACCGGCTTCTGTGGCCCATGTGCGAGACACAGCGGTTCCTGAGCGGTGGCCTGTTGGAGCCGGAGCTGCGCGAGCAGTTCGGAATCCCCTGGTCCGAGGCGCGCCAGCGCCGCTTCGAGCGCCTGATCCGCCTGACCCGCAGGGTGTACCCGCGCCTCCCGAAGGCCGTCCGGAGTCTGCCCTCGACCCTGTACCTGAGGTCGATGAGGAAGAACGGCGGCTGGAAGCCGACGAAGCCGTCGAAGGCGTCGAAGTCCACGAGACCGACGTGCCCGATCGGCCACGGCGGCGAAGGTTCGCGGGACTGAACGGCGACCACGGAAGTGGGGCTCAGAGGTCCTTGAGCGCTTCCCGCGCCTGGTCGACCTCGGGCAGCCCCATCTCCTCGAAGGCGTGGAGGGCGTCGGTGAGCAGCGACCGCGCGCGCTCGGCGTCGACCACCGGCGCGGGCAGCCTCCCGAGCGCCAGTGCGGCCCTGGCCTCGGTGTAGCGCTCGCCGCGCTCACTCGCGTTGGCCAGCGCCTTCTCCAGGGTTCGCGCGGCTCTGGCGGGCTGCTCGGCGGCGGAGTAGGTCATCCCGAGGTCCGTCAGGATCTCCGCGTCGGCGCTGCGGTTGCCGCTCCGGTCAGCCAACTCCAGGGCCCTGCGGTGTTCCGCGACGGCCTCGTCGAACCTCCCGCCCGCACGGTAGGCGGCCCCCAGGGAGTTGTGGGCGTACATCTCCTTCATGCTCTTGCCCTGGGCCATACTGACCGCGACCCACAACGCCTCGTAGGCGCCCTCCAGGTCACCGAGGGCCGTCCTGGCCTCACCGGCGACCAGCGCGGCCTGGGTCCGGCTGTTGTCCAGACTCTCGTCCGCGCCCAGGGCCAGGACACCCTCGCTCTGTGCCAGGGCCTCCCGGTACCTCCCGAGGTTCAGGTGCAGCACGCTGAGGTTGGCCCGCTGCATCACCTCCAACTGTTTGTCCCCCTGGGACACCGCGTAAGCGAGTACGCCTTCCAGGCACTCGGCGCTCTCCCGGAACCGTCCCATGCGTTCGTAGACCATGCCCAGGTTGGCCAGGGCCCGGATGATGCCTCGTTCGTCACCGAGTTCCTCCAGGAGTTCGCGGGCCTCCTGAAGGAAGGAGAGCGAACTCTCGAACCGCCCGGAGAGGCAGTGCGCGATTCCCATGCCGATGAGGGTGACCGCGCGGCCCCGTTTGCTGCCACGACGCTCGCTGGCTCGGAGAGCCTTCTCCTGGGAGGTGAGCAGGAGGCCCATTCTTCCGCGCTGTGCGTAGAACCTCCACACCGCGTCGGCCATCCTCCAGGCCTCCTCGACGCTCTGCCCGTCGCTGTAGAAGTCGATGACGTCGGCGACATTGTCCTGGTGGAGATCGAACCAGGCCTCGGCCTCGGCCCGGTCAAGCAGCTCGGCGTGGTACCGCGAGCCTCCAGCCTCGTCCGGACTGCCGTGCGCGCGTGGTCCCAACAGGTCGGCCGCCCGTTGTGAGACGGACATGTACTGGTTGGCAAGCCGCGCCCTTGCCTCGTCGGCCTCCCCAGAGCTCAGGTCGGACGACCCCCGGTAACGCGAGAAGTCGCCGATGAGGTCGTGTAACCGGTACACGTCACCGTCCGGTTCCTCCAGCAGACAGACGCCGACCAGCCCTTGGAGGAGGTCGTCCGCGTCCTCGGGCTCCATGTCCATCAGGGCCGCCGCCCCGTGCAGGTCGACGGTTGTGCCGATCAGCACCCCGAGCAGGAGGAAGGCCCGCCGCTGGTCCGGGTTGAGGCTCTGGTACGAGAGGTCGATCGCCGCCTCGACGTCCTGGCCGTCCATCTGGAGCTCGCGGAAACGGCGGCTCTGCTCGCTCAGCCGACGCTCGACGTGCCCGAAGGACCACTTCGGCCTGCTGAGCATCCGCCCGGCGACGACCCGCAACGCCAGGGGCAACCCTCCGCAGATCCGAACCACCCTCAGGGCCCTCTCCCGCTCCCGAAGGACCCTGTCCTCCCCCAGGACCTTTCCGAGCAGTTCCAGTGCCGACTCCTCGCCCAGCATGCTGAGGGAGACGTAGTCCGTACCGCTGAGACCGGCCAGGTCGTTCCGGGTGGTGATGAGTGT
This sequence comes from Nocardiopsis sp. SBT366, assembly GCF_001083815.1. Taxonomy (NCBI): domain Bacteria; kingdom Bacillati; phylum Actinomycetota; class Actinomycetes; order Streptosporangiales; family Nocardiopsidaceae; genus Nocardiopsis; species Nocardiopsis sp. SBT366. The sequence continues at coordinate 3,885 of NZ_LAVM01000036.1, forward strand.
GAGCGTGCCCTCCGCCGAGGGCAGGATGGGGTTGACCTGCGCGTAACTGACCGCGTTGTCCAGGATCACGAGCAGGCGCCTGCCCCGCAGGGTCGCTCGCCAGAGCGCGGACCGCTCATCCACTGAGTCGGGCAGATCCTCGAAGGGCACGCCGACCGCACGCAGGAGGGCGCCCAGCGCAGCGCCCTCGTCCAGGGGCCTCTTCTCGGCCGTGTACCCGTAGAGGTCGATGAACAGCTGTCCGTCCGGGAAGTGAGACACCAGTTCGTGTCCGGCACGAACAGCGAGCGTGGTCTTCCCGGACCCCCCACTGCCCGAGATCACACAGACTCTGGCCCGTTCGCCCTGCGAGGTGCCCACTCCGACCAGGTGGTTCAGGCTCTCACGACGTCCAGCGAAATCCTGGATGTCACGAGGAAGATCGTTGCGGACCACGAAGTGGTCCTTCACCGCGGGGAAGGGTGAGGGCAGTCCCTTCACAGGTGTGTGCTCGGGTGTGTCCGCACGCAGGATCTGGGTGTGCAGCGCCGTGAGGTCCGGGTCCGGGTCCACGCCCAGTTCCTCAGCCAGGCGGGAGCGGATCTCCTCATAGGCCGACAACGCCGCAGCCCGTTCGCCGCTGTGCCAGAGGGCGGAGACGAAGAGGTGGTGCAGCCGTTCCCGGAGCGTCTCCTCCCGCACGATCGGGGTGAGGTAGGAGACCACCTCGCTGGCACGGCCCTGTGAGAGAGCGCAGGAGGCCCACTCGGCCACCGCCGCCCAGCGCTCCTCCAGGAGCGGGGAGACCACCGAGTAGTAGAGGTGTTCGGCCCCGACCCCGGAGAAGGGGACCCCGCGCCAGCACTCCAGCGCCTCGGAGAGGCGTTCGAGAGCGGTCTCCGGGTCGGCGGGGTCGGCGCTGTCACGCAGGCGCCGGAACCGGTGCAGGTCGACGCGGCCCGGGTCGACGTCGGCCAGGTAACCACCGGAGGTGGTGCTGATCATCCCGGGGAACTCGCGGCGCAGGTGGGAGATCTGGACCTGGATGACCGAGCGGGCGGTCCGCGGAGGATCGTCGCTCCAGAGGTAGCTGATCAGCTGGTCAAAGGTGACCTCACGCCCCGCGTACACGAGCAGCGCGCCCAGAACACACCGCTGGCGTGGTCCACCGACAGGCAGGGGCCGTCCTTCGGACCACGCGGCAATGGGGCCAAGCACGCCGAATTCCACAAGGAGCAACCCTAGCAAGCTCGACTTGTGGAATTCGGTGTGCGTCGGAGCCGCTCACACCGAGTCAATCTCTTACCTGGGACCCGGAGCAGCGGCGCCTGGAGTCGGGGCCGTCCACGCCGAGTACCCCCCTCTTCTGCAGCACTCGGTGCGGCGCCCCCGAAAGGAATCTGGCTACTTCTCTTCCTTCTTCTCCTCGGGCTTGTCCTCCCGCTCGGCGGGAAGGCTCTCCTTCGGAGCGGGCTCCTGGAAGGGGTCAATTCTCGCCGTGATCTCGACACCGTCGACGATCGCGTCGAACTGCTCGTTGACTGTCAGCATCTCGGGCACTCGGACTCCTTTACGTACGGCACTCGCGTAGAGCCTGAGAGTCGCCCTACGTCGTCTACGAAGCATCAAGGGGAACCCCCTTCCGACGGAGCCGCCATCCGTGGCGCTGCCGCCTCAGCTACGCCACGGATGGCATGTGTCCGACGGACGCCGGACGCACTGGAAGCTGCGAGCCGTCCTCACGCAGCTACCGATCCGACGAACGTGCACCACACTAGAGAGATCCTCTTCCGCTCCGCTTTCAACCGGCTTTCAATCCCGAGCGGAAAACCCAAGGTCACAACGCCGCTACCCGTTGTTCACTTCTCGTGCCGCCGCGAACTCCCCAGCGTCGCCCCACCGCTTCCCGTCACCGCGCGAACACGAATCACCGGATTCTCGACACCCCTTGAAGGCGGGCTGGGAAGTGGAGGCGGCTTTCGGAAATACGAACGGCGGCGGGGAACGGCCCCACACCAAGGGGCACGGTTACCTCTCCTACCCCCACAGGCGCTCCCGCGAACATTTCCGGCCCTTCCTTGGCCCCTCGAACCCTCGGCCGTCACGGTACCGGGCACCGAAATCCTTCCCCGCGCCGGGACGTTCGCACTGTCCTCTTTCGGTCACGTTCAGGCCCGCCCAGGAGGAGATCTCGAGGCGTCGACCCCGGTTCGCGGACCCGTTCCGCCTGCGACGGACGACCTCCGCGCCCGGTCCGACGTCCGTCATCGGCGGTCCTGTCCGGGCAGCTGGAACGTGACGAGGGAGGTGATCGGGGTGACGAGGAGGGTGAGACCGAGCCCTGCCAGGGAAAGGGTGGGATTGGCGTCGGTAAGGGCGACCAGTCCGCGGATGAGGCACGTGTGGTGAGCATCCGGCGGTGTGGACGCACGGCTGGGAAACTCCGCGGCTCATGGCTGGGCCGCGGGCGTACACGGGTAGAGGCTCCGGGAGGCTGCGGAAGAGGTCGTGCGCGCCGTAGGTTCAAGAGAGCAGCGGGAATGGTCTCGGTGGACTCCGGTTGTCCACAGCGCCGTGGGCCGCAGAACCCTGATCGTGGGAAACGAGCGACAGCTCTGGTTGGAGGGCTTGATGCAGGAGGTCGACGGGAACGGCTGGGTGGAGCTGGCCGACGGATCCCGCAGGTGGGGGCGGTTCGGCGCCGCCGGACTGCTGTTGTACGCCACCGACGTGACCGGATCCGGCCACGTCCTGCTCCAGCACCGGGCGGGCTGGACGCACATGGGCGGCACCTGGGGGATCCCCGGCGGGGCCCGCAACCGGGACGAGACCCCGCTCGAGGCGGCCGTGCGCGAGTTCTGTGAGGAGGTCTCCGGTGACCTCGGGGAGTACACGGTCCTGGGTCGCCACGAGCAGGACCTGTCCGTGTGGCGCTACGACACGTTCCTGCTGCGGGTACCGACCCTCACCCCGTTCCGGCCGGGAAACTCGGAGAGCAAGGAGATCCGGTGGGTCCAGGTGGACGCCGCCGAAAGCCTCCCGCTGCTGCCCGCCTTCCGTTCCGCCTGGCCGCACCTGAGCGCCGATCTGCGCTCGGCGACGGCGTAGGCGCAGGGCCGGGGGTGTCCTGGGCTTCCCCGGCCGTCCTGCGGGCGGTCACCGCTTCGGAGGCTCCGACGCGTGACGGAGTGGCGCGGCCAGCACCGCCCGTTCCGTCTCCGCCCGGGGCGGAAGTCCCTCCCCGCCGGGCGGAGAAGGGTGCGGGAGGGTGCCAGAGGTGCCCACGCCCACGCACGCCACTCCCAGTCGTCGCACCGATCGACCGCCGGACGAGCCCGGGGACGGCGGTGTTGCCCGACACCCCACGCAGGAGACCACGTTCGTGCCGACGCCCCGAACGGGACCGGGGAGTCCGGCCTGCCCCGGGGCCCCTCCACTGAACCGGCTACACGCCCCGGCCCATCCTCGCGAGGACGCGCTCCTGCCGAGAGGCCCCGGGCGGCGCCTCGGGGCCCCGCACGAACACCCCCTCCATGTACGCGTGCTCGCCGAAGGTCTCCAGAGCCGCCTCCAGACGGTCGACCTCCGCCTCGGTGAGCTCGGTGTCGCCGCCGACGGCCCGGGCGACGTCCCAACGGTGGGCGATCATGTCGAACACGTAGTAGGTGTCGAGGGTCCGGGCGACGGTGGTCGTGCCGAACATGCCTTCGTAGGACCTCTCCGTGACCTCGGGATCAGAGAGCAGGTCGAGCATCACCCTCTCGTGGACGGTCCAGGCCTCGGCCGGATCGTCGTCCACGTCGGGGACGTCCGGGAGCGCGACCCCAACGCCCTCGAGGAACGACCTCTGGGTTCCGATCAGGTGGCGTACGACGTCGGCGGCGGACCACCCCTCGCAGGGTGAGGGGTCGGGCCAGCGGTCGCCGCGCACGGTGCGCAGGAGCTCACCGAGGGGCCGGGCCGCGGCACGGTAGTTCTCATGGACGGTCGACATGGACCCATCCTCCCTCCGAAGCCCGACCCGGGTCCTGAGGAGTGCCCGACTAGCGGGGGCGTGTCCTTCGAGTCGTTCGAGTCGTTCGAGGACGCGACGCTCCGAGGACTCCCAGAGTCCGCCGCGCACCCGTGCGAACACTGACACCCCAGGTCGAGGCCGTGAGGAGCACGATCCCCGTGAGGCGGGCACTTCCGGGCCCCGTCGATCGTTGGACTCGGCAGAGGCGGCGACCACACGGTTCTGGGATGATTCGTCTCGGCTTCCCCCGCGTGCCAGGTGCCAGAACACCGTCTCGGGGGTAAGTCAGGGACGGGCCCTGATGTGCTTGACCGCCCCGACCCCGCATGCTGGAGGGGACGGCCCTGCGAAGAGTGGGCGCCACGCGATTCGACTGGAGCTGTGAACATGACGCTGGAGCGCGGTAACGCATTCACTCCCGTCGCCTCGGCGACGATGATCTGGCCGTGGGGGGCGTCCGTTGTCGGCGGCACCGTGGCCGGTGCCCTCTCCTTCCTCGCCAACTTCGGACTGGCCGGCATCCCGGCCGCCGTGACCACTGGAATCTTCTTCTTCGCCCTGATCGGCGGGGTCGGCGGCGTGCTGAGCAAGAAGGGCGACCGCCGCGGCCGCCGCTGGGCCGCCGCCTACCCGTTCCGCTACGCGAGCGCACCGGCGATCCTCGGCGGTGGCGCCACCGCCGTGGTGAGCTACATCGTGTCCGTGATCACCGACTTCGCCATCATCGGCGGCCTGTTCGGCGGTCTCTGGGCGGGACTCGGTGTGGGGCTGGCCCTGTGGCTCATCATCGGCGTCGTGGCCATGGTCGCGGGCGACAAGAAGTAGGCGCCCACCGGGGTGGTTCGGCGCCGCCGTGATGGTGGAGGGGAACAGAAGGGCCTAGGCTCGAGTTTTCCGCCAAGGAGCGGATGGACCACACCTCACCTACGGGAGACAACCGGCGCCGATGACTGAAGCTGCTCGTCAGAAGATGGTCGAGCGGGTCCGCGGGCTCCTTCGCATGGCGGAGGACCCCGCGGTCACTGATGCCGAGAGCCAGGCGTTCACCGCCAAGGCCGCCGAGCTGATGACCCGCCACGCGATCGCCGAGGCCGAGGCCCGCGCCGAGAGGGGCGAGGAACCGGACGCGATCAGCCGCATGGACTACACCGTCCCGGGGGTGGGGGGTCACGGCAAGGCCCGGGTCAGAGCCCTCGCCGACATCGCCGCCGCCTACGGGTGCCAGTCTGCGGTGCGCGGGAACAACTCCGAGAACACCGAACGGACCATCATCCTGGTGGGGACGGTCAGCGCCCTGGACGCGCTGCGGATGCTGATGCCGTCGATCTCCATGCAGATGGAGGCCTCGGCCAGGTTCATGAGTTCCTCGCACGTGGCCGACATCCGGGAACTGCGCAACTACACCCGCTCCGAACTGGAGACCGAGCGCAAGCGCTACTACCGGTCGTTCGTACGCGCCTACGGCCGGGCGGTGGCCGAACGCATTCGCGAGTTCCGGGCGCGACTCCAGGAAATGGCCGAGCACGACGGAGAACCAGGCGTCACTGAGGGTGACGGCGAGAACGGTTCGGTCCGTGGTGCGGAGTTGGTTCTGCGGGACGACGTGAACCGGGTGAACGAAGAGTTCCACAAGCAATTCCCACAGTTGCGTAAACACCGCCCCGAGCGCACCCACAGCGCCGCCGGATACCGCGCCGGCTACCGGCGCGGACGCCAGGCGGAGCTGGGTCTGGACACCCCGGTGACCAGCGGACGGTCATCCTCTCTGGCCGAGGGCGAATAGCTCCTCACCCCGAGTTATCCACAGGGTGTGCAGAGAATCCACAGGCTCACCGTTTTCCCATGTCACATAGGAAATACGAGTCGATTCGAGAGGCCGTTCGGGCCCCGATGAGGGCCGATCACCCGGGGTTATCCACAGGCTGGGGAAGCAGCCTGTGGATAACCTGTGGACAGTCCTGTGGAGAACTTTCCCAAGAACACCAAAACCCCTGGTCAACTAACCCGAAGCGGTTGTACCAGGTAGCGGAAGGCGGGGCTGTCGCCCTCCTTGGCCGGAACATCCGTGAACACCGCGGGTTTGGTCGGCTCGGTGAGGTGCAGGTGGGCGGTGTCGGTCTCCACCCCGTTGAGCCCGTCCGTCAGGTAGTCGGGCCGGAAGGCGAGCCGGATCGGGTCCCCCTCGAAGCCGACCTCCAGGGCCTCCACGGCCTGGGCGTCGTCACCCGAACCCGCCTCCAACACCACCTCACCCTCCGTGAAGGCGAGCCGCAGGGGCGTGTTTCGGTCCGCCACCAACGCGACCCGCTTGACCGCTTCCAACAGCGGCGCGACGGGCACCTCGGCCCGTGCGGAAAAGTCTGTGGGGAACCAGGAGGCGTACTTGACGAAGTCGCTGTCGATCAGCCGGGTGGTGGTCCGGCGCTCACCGTTCTCGAACCCGACCATGCCCTCGGCGGGACCGGCCCCGGTGGACAGCGCGACGTCCACGTTGCTCCGGTTGATCAGACCCCGAACCGTGTTGGCCAGGGTGCGCGCGGGCACCAGGGCGGCGGCGTCGATCCCGGCGTTCTCCGGCCGCCACCAGAGTTCACGCACCGCGATGCGGTAGCGGTCGGTGGCCACGACACTCAGCTGGTCGCCGGTGAAGTCGAGGTAGGCGCCGGTGAGCATCGGCAGGGTGTCGTCCCGGCTGGCCGCCGGGGTCACCTGGCGCACCGCCGCGGTGAAAGCGTCGGCGGGCACGGAGCCGATCCACCCGGGCATCCCGGGCAGGCTCGGGTAGTCCTCCAGCGGCATGGTGATCAGGGTGAACCTGGCCGCACCGGCACTGACCAGCAGCCTGGCACCGTCGGTCTCGAGGCGCACCGTGCCCGAGGGCAGGTTGTTGACGATCTCGGCCAACAGTCTCCCGGGCACCAACGCGGCGCCCGTCTCCTCCGAGAGGACCTCCACGGAGGCCCGGGTGGAGACCTCGTAGTCGAAGCCGGACATGTGCAGGGCGCCGCCGTCCGGCGCGACCTCCAGCCGCATCCCGGCGAGCACGGGGACCGCGTGCCTGGTCGGCAGGGCCCTGGCGGTCCACGCGACCGCCTCCGCGAACGCGTCGCGGTCCACACGTACTCTCACTGCGCCTCCCGGTCGTTGCTTGCGGTCAACGTAACCAGCGGCACCGACAATCGACGGGTGGCTACTTCCGGTTCGGACGCAGGGTCCACACCACGGTCATCCGGCCCGTGACGGTGCCGTCGTCCGTGCGCAGCTCGATCTCCACCGGGAACTCGGGACGCTTGCCCTCGTCCAGTTCGGCGAGGACCTCGTCCCGCGAGCGGCCCAGCGTGGCCTCGGCGGTCACGTCGCCCATGGCGAGCTTGAGGTAGCGGATCTCGGCGCTGACGGCCAGCGGGACCGCACGCTCCAGCTGGTCGCCGAAGGTGCCGATCACGATGGCGCCCGAGGCGGACTCGGCCAGCGTGAACATGGCGCCCGCGTGCGGGCCGCCCACGTGGTTGTGGTGGTCGGCGTTGTCGGGCAGCCGCATGGTGGCGCGCCCGTGGTCGAGGTCGCTGAAGGTCACACCCAGCGTGCGCGCGAAGGGAACCGAGGCCAGGAACCCGGACTTGACCATCTCCGCCGTCTCGGCGTCCATTTTCTGCATGCCCCCAAGGTTACTCACGAGTAACCCGAGAGCGCCACCCCCATCCAAGCCCGAATACTCCCGCGAAGCCGTCCCCGCCGTGGGCTACCATGTCTGGCGGAGAGGACTCCTCTCCCAAGGAGGGTTCGCATAGCGGCCGAGTGCAGTGCTCTTGAAAAGCACCAAGTCCTTGACGGGGCTTCATGGGTTCAAATCCCATACCCTCCGCAGAATCGGGAAGTTTGCCCAGGTGGGAGGCTTCCACGAAACACGGCGAAGGCCGGTGGTCCCGGGCCGGTGCACATTCAGTGCACACGGTCCGCAGGCCACCGGCCTTCGGTGCGTCCGGGGCCGTTCCCGTCGAGGAGGGGTCACGCGGCCAGCGCGGCGAGGCGGGCGGCGTCCATGGCTTCTGCGACCTCGTCCAGGCGGTCCGGGAACAGGTGCCCGTACCGGTCCAGGGTCATCGTGGCCGTGGCGTGCCCGAGCATCGACTGCACCACCTTCACGTCCGCCCCGGAGGCGATGGCGAGCGAGGCGGCTGTGTGCCGGAGTTTGTGCGGAGTGAGCCCCATGCCCGCCAGACCGGCCGCCTTCACCGCGTTGCCGAACTCCCGGTAACGCCAGTTGCGGATGCGCAGCGGAGCGCCCCGACGCGTCGTAAACACCAGTTCATCGGGGTCGCGCCCTTCCAGGAGCGGCCGTAGTTCGGGCACCAGAGAGGGAGGGACTGGCACAGTACGGGGCTTGCCCGACTTCGGGGTCTGTTCGATGAGTTCCCCCTCAATCTCGGCGAAGGCCACCACCACCCGAACCCGGCGCCGCCCCAGGTCCACACGTCCCACCCGCAGCGCGGCGGCCTCGTTGAACCGCAACCCCGTGTAGGCCAGCAGCAGGATCAGCGCACGGTTGACGGGAGCGGTCGCGGCGATCTGCTCGTACTTGGTGCGCAGCCCGCCAGCGGCGTTGGCCAGAGCCTCCACCTGGACGTGGTCGAGGTAGACGTGTTCGGCCTCGGAGGGCTTGGGCAGCGGGACGCCCTTGGCCGGGTTGTAGGGGATGCGCCGGGGCACGCACCAGCCGAGCACCATCGACAGCACGACGTGCGCGTGCCTTGTCTGGGAGGCCCCGAGGTTCGATCCGCCTTCGTCCCGCGGCTTCTGCAACCGGGCCACCCACACGGCGATGTCCTCCCCGTGGATTGCCGAGAGCGGTTGCTCTCCCCAGCGCGGAAGCACGTGGTTGTCGAGCACGGCCCGGTACTGCCACCAGGTGGACCGCTTGATGTCGGTGCGGGTGGTCAACCACTTCTCAGCCATCTGCCCGAGGGTGACCTTCGCGGCCGAGGGGTCGCGGTAGGAGCCTTCGCGCAGGCTGTTCTCGATCTCGGTCTGCCGTTTCTCGGCGTCCGGCTTCTTCTTGTAAGTGCCGGCGCTTTTGATCTTCCCGGAGGGGTCGTAGTAGCGGACCATCCACCGGGCGGGAGGGGTGCGTTTGGCAGCCTTGGCCTTTCGTACGGCTTCGGTGTACGCCTTGTCCTTGGTGCGGTCGTAGACCCAGGCACGGGCCATCGTCAGTCTCCTTCGGGGGTTACCGGGTTCGGACCCAGGCGTGCACCTCAGCGGGCACGTAGCGCACGTACCGGCCGATGCGGTGGGAGGGAGGGCCGTCGCCCTTGTAGCGCCACTCGTAGAGGGTCTTGGGAGGCACGCGGAGGTAGGTGGCCGTGTCCTTGACCGACCACAGCACCTCGTCTGTCCGGGGCCGGGGAACGATTGGAGTGGTGCCAGCGGTTCTCATGCGGCCCTCGTCTCGGTGGTTGCCGAAAGATCGTTCTGCCGTGCGGCGTCGAGCTGGGAACGGCGTTTGAGTGCTTCACCCACGGCCCGCAGCAGGCGTTGCTCTCGGGGTGCCACGTCCGGATCGGTGGGACCCGCGAGTTCCCAGGCGAAGTCACCGGAGTTGACCGAGGTCAGCACCGAGGTACGCGGGTTACTTTCGTCGCCCTGGCCCTCGTTGGCGGGATCGACACCGAGCGCGTCCAGGACCCAAGCCAGCCGGTCCGCCTTGTGATCGGCCAGGGTCTTGCCGGACCACTTCCGGGAGACCAGGACGCGGCGTCCGGCGTATCCGAGGTGTTCGCGTCGGTGGGCTTTGGAGCGGCAGAACCCGGGGCGCTGACCGGCCTTGGGGTCTTGGGGTTGGATGCCGTACCGGAGCCAGTTCGAGCAACGGGGAGAGCACGGCTCGAATCGGAGTGCTTCCATGAGTCGATCCACGTGCTGTTCCTGCCGAACCGTTTCGGCCGCGTGGCAGTCCGCGATGTCCTTGGTCAGGTACTTCGCCAGGTAGCGCACGCACCGGGCGGCGTCCTCGGTACCGGCCACGACCCCCTTGGCGTCCACCTGCTTTCCGAACCGCACCACGTGGAAAGGCTCCGGATCGGGTTGGGCGTCGATCTCGTCCAGCGCCTCATCCCAAGTTGGGAGAACTTCCCCCGTGGCAGGGTCGAGGTAGGTGGCGTTGTCCGCATCCCACACCGGCAGGGTCTCCCCTTCGAAACGAACCGTGTCAGCGGAAGGCCACCACACCTGGTGGTAAGTCGCGGCGGCGATCTGGCGCAGCTCAGCCCGGGGCAGGGTTCCGCGTGTGGCCATGTGCAGATGCGGGGCCAACCTGCGCTGCGGCTCCACGGCCGCGAAGTACTGGACGTCGAACCCGGCGACCCGGCGCAGGTTCTGCACGAACCGGTCGATGAGCTTGGAGAAGTGCAGGGTGTCCCGGGCGGCCCGCCGGTAGTCGTAGGTGGAGAAGTCCACCGGAGTGCCGTCCGAGCGCACCCGCCCGTAGGAGTCCAGGGTGAGGGTCAGGAACAGGGAAGGTCGGAACACCTTCCCCGAGGCAGAGTCAGTGAAGGCCCGCCCAACGGTCTTCCTCGTCATGGGTCGCTTGGGCAGATCCGGGGCGTCCTGACGCCTTTTGGTGGAGCGAACCCGACGCGGACCCGACTCAGCAGACTTCGAGCGGGTGACCGAGCCCCGTAGGCCGGAAGCGGTGATCTCCTCGTCCAGGTCCGCGATCACAGCGTCCAGGGCGGCGAGCTGTTCAGGAGCTGCGCCCCCGGTCGCCGCGAGCCGGTCGCGTTCGGCGGTGACCATGGCCTGCTGCTCCACCCACGCTTGTTGTTGCTCTGTGGGTGGGTCGGGTTCCACGACGGGTTCGACCGCGAGGTGCCAGCCCTCTTCACACTGGGAGCGGCGCAGGGACCGTTTCCTCTTCGCGCAGGCCGGGCACCGCGATTCCAGCGTGACCCGCACGGGACGTCGATCACCTCAGTCCGCCCGGTGCCGATATCGGTACGCCGAAGAGAGACCGGTCGGATGCACACCCCGTGGTCGGCGGCGACCTGTTCGGCCACTTCCCGGGCCAGGGGTTGCGCGAGGCGCTCGGCCCGGGTTGTCTTACCGGTAGGAGTCGGCATCAGAGCCACCCCCACTGTGCCGAGGAGAAGAAACAGGCATGCGTATCGTCGGAGTTTTCAACCTGGTGATGGCACTCGTGTGGGTACCAGTAGCGATATTCGCGCCCCACGAGGGCGATGGCTTGGTGCGGCACGCCCAGATCTTCAACGCGGTGATCTTCTCCATGTTCACGGCCATATGGGCCGCTCAGGAGTTCGGCACGTACCAAGCGGAAGAGGAACGGTCGGCATCAGGCTTCCTCTCCCGTCATAGAGGAAGCGGTCCCGTAGGGACCATCCATGGCGGTGATGTCGTCATCGGATACGAACGCGGCCCGTACCCGCACCGGGGAAGGTGAGGCTTCCAGGCGGACGTAGGCCACGCCGGGAAGGGTGGGGGCGATCAGGTGTGCCTCAGCACCCCGCTCCCGTGCTCCTTCACCGAGGACCATGTCCACCTGTGATGCCTCGTCCAACCGCAGGGCGATCTTGTCCGGGAACAGGTTCCGAAGGTTCATCACTTCCTTGCGCGGGTCCTGGAGTGCTGCCAGCACACAGAAGCCGACCGAGCGCCCTTGTGATGTCAGGGTGGCGATGGCGTTCTCCGAGCGCTTCCGCACGTCCCGGTCGGGGTGGTAGGCGGTCAGGAAGGCGACTTCGTCCAGGACCACGACCACGAACGGGTCAGCCGTGGTGGGGGTGTGTGAGCGCTGTTTTCCGGCGTAGCGTTCGGCGCGTTCTTGCATCTGGGCCACGGCGTGTTCGAGGAGTTCCACCGCGGATTCCCCGGTGTCCGCGTACCGCGCGAACAGGTCCCGCCCGTAGGCGAGTTCCATGCGTTTGGGGTCGATCCCCCACACCTGCGCCGACCCGCCGGAGATGGCGGGGAGCATGGCCCGGATGGCCGACCAGAGCACGGAGCCTTTCCCGGCCCCGGTCACGCCGACGATCAGGACGTGGGTTCCGTGCAGCCGGAGCTTCCACGGGGTGCCGTCTTCGCGTTTGCCGATCGGCAGCGCTGACAGGTCGACGTGGTGGGTCATCGGGAAGGCGTCGAGGGGTTCGGCGAGGGTGTCGTGTCGGGGGAACTCCAAGGTGATGTCCCGAGGCCCGTTCACGGTCACCCGGCAGGAGGGGGCGGCGAACCCGTGCGCCAACTCCACCACCCGGTGCTCAAAGTCGGTCGGGGAGGTACCGGCCACGAGGGAGACGCGGACGTAGTCAGCCCGGGCATTGCACCGGACGGAGCGGATGCGGGGCAGGTAGCGGCGTTCCTGGTAGGACTCGGCCAGCCCGGAGATCACCAGCACGGGTTGCCAGTGCCTGCGGTACACGACCAGGTGCCGCCACCACGCCAGCAGCCGCCACGTGACGCAGTACCGATACGAGGTCGGCCAGGTACGCCACCACACCAACGAGACGACAGCCAGGCCCCCGGCCAGGGCAGCGAGGCCGACCCATCCGAAGAACCACCAGGACGCGGCCACGAAGGTGGACGAGGTGACCATGACGGGGAAGCGGAACGGCAACGACACCACCAGGCGCACCAGACGGTAGATCCAGGAGCCCAGGACGACGATGCCGGGGGTCTCCACGATCGGAGTCGTCCACCGCACCCCTGAGCAGGGGTCGGCAACGTGGGTGAGGACTGGGAAGCCCCGATCTTGGGTTGGCGCATCATCACCGACCACCCCCATTCAGAGCCTCAGCAGCGGCGATCTCGGCCCACAGAAGGTCGGAGTCAGCACGAGCGCACGCAGCGAACCGGGCCGCGTCAGGGTTGCCGTCCCGCTTCGCGATGGCGGCGAAGATCCGTGACTTGAAGTCGAAGAACTCCGCCCGCTCCGCCTTGGTAGTGCGCGGCTTGTCGTACTCGGCCAGGAACACCCGCACCAGCTCAGGGCCGGTCAGAGCGGACAGGTCTTCGGGAATCTGGGACATACTGGGGGCACCTCTTCTGAGATTTCGCAGTCGCGGGAGGGGATCAGGGGCGGCTAGGTGTTGGAGCACCAGGCCGCCCCGCTTCATGTGTCAGGAGGCGGTCAGGCCGCTTCCTTGGCCGGAGCGCGACGACCAGCAGCAGCACTGCCGGGGGCCTTCACGCCCCGAGCACGCAGGGAGTAGGCGATCCGGGGGCGGCGACCGTTGTCGTCCACGTAGGGCATGACCGCCATCGCCTCGAACTCGATCGGCCGGAACGGCAGACCGGGAACCTCGTCGGGCAGCGTGGGGCACACGTTCGCGGCGACCTTGACCTTCACCGACTTGGCCTTGCCCCGCGCTTCGGGGTCAGCGTCGATCACGTCCACCGCCCACAACGGCAGCCCGGAGTCCTTGTCCATCTGCGGACGCTTGGTCTCGAAGTCCGTGATCGCTTCCACCCCCAGCGCGAACGCACCAGCGGGGAAGACCACGTCGAACGCGACCGGCAACGCACCCTGAATAGCCATCTGATCAGCCTCTCGCTTGCTGTCCACTCAACCACTTGTTCGGTCAAGTGGATATCAGGATAGCCAGCAGTACTTGTCCGGACAAGTGGATAAGACTGCGAGAGGGCCGTTTCAGCTACACAGCCGGGTAGGAGTCCTCCAGTTCATGCAGGTCACCCGGGAGGACGATCTCCGCGACAGAAATAATGCGATCGGAGGCGTCCAGTACCCGCGCGGTGATGCCCAGCACCGGAGTCGACTGCTCCAACCCCAGGGCCTCCCGCTCCTGATCCGAGGCGACCCGAGCACACAGCCGCTCCACGACCTTGGCCGGTCGCAACTGCTTGACCATCTGCACGTGCTCACGCGCACCGATGCTGATCGGAGCATCCGAAGCAAGGTCGGCCCCCTCAGCCACGTCCAGCGGGAACCAGAGGGTGACCAGTTCACTCGGGGTCGCCTTGTCGTCAAGGACCAGACGGCGACGCATAACCGCTGGAGAGCCCTCGGGAACACCCAGGGCCTGAGCCAGCGAGGCCGGAACCGGAGCGCGGCCAGCGGACAGCACCCGGCTTCCCTCGGGGCTTTCGGAGGCGTCGAAGGCGCTGGCCCCGGCGTGGGAGCGCTCGGAGGTCTGTTGCGGGACCCCCCGCACGAACGAGCCGCGCCCGTGTTCGCGTCCGATCCAGCCCTGCATACTCAGGATCTGCAAGGCCCGCACCACCGTGGAGCGACCGGCCCCGAACTCACGGACCATGCGTGCTTCGGAGGGGAGCATCTCCCCCACGGGATAGGTCCCGTCCTCAATGCGCTCTTGAATCGCCCGCACGATCTGTACGTACTTGGGCGGAGCGAACTCCAGACTCGACATATTGTCCACCTGGTGACTCTAGTACTCGTGTGGTCGAGTAGCTTACTCGTGTGGTCGGCCCCTGTCAGCAGGTGGGGCCACATGTGAACCCCGCACCCTGTTCAGAGGTCAGGCGGAAAGCACACCGCGTCGCGGGTGCACGTCGCCGCAGAGGAAGGCCCGCGTGCCCTGGCCGCCGTGGTCTCGAAGAGACGTCAGGGCACGCGGGGGTATCTAGAACGGTCGCCAGTTAGCGGCCCGTTCCACGACGTAGACGCTCAGGTTCTCCACGGTGGCACCGCACAGGGCACGGCGTTCGCCCTCAACCAGGGCAGCGGCCACCAAGCCCACGTCATGCCGGGCGGCGACCTCACCCGAGGTCAGCACCGGAGGGGTGACCGCACGGACGTGGTTGCACACCGCACCGTCCACCACGTGGCACAGACCCACGACGTAGGACAGCCGCAGCCGGCGCCGGGCTACCTGGGGCGGCAGCTCACACCGCAGGCGCTGCACCACGGGTTTGCCGTCAGGGCCGGTACCCACGGCTTCGTAGGTGATGGACTGCCAGTCCTCAAAGGCCACCCGCACCCGCACACCGTGTGCGCGAGACCAGGCGTAGAACGCGGCACGATCCGCCGGAGGTGAGGCGTATTCGGTGCTCATGCGCGCACCACCCCGACCGCGATGGCCGTGCGCACCAGGTCACGCAACTCGGCCATGTCATCGACTGCCGAGGGCGGAGCCGAGATCTGTTCGAGCAGACGCAGGCCCCGCTTGTCCCGTTCGATCCGATGCGCAGTGCGCTTGTGCTCGAAGTGCGCGTAGGGGCCGCGCAAGAGGTTGTAGGCACGAGGGTCGCCACTGTCCATCACGATGGGTTCCGGTGCGGGCCACAGCTCCACCCGCACAGGCGAGGGAAGGTGCACCGTGCGGGGTCCGTTCCGGTGATGCCTTCCCCGTGGTTTCGGTCGTATCAGAGTCACCAGCGCCCGAATCAGGGCGATAAGGTCGCTCACGTCAGCCTGCTTTCATCAGGTTGGCCGCGCCCCCGGACGCCTTGCCCGCGTCGCGGGGGTCTGTCATGTCATGGATCAGCAGGCGAGACCGGTGTCAGTGGAGGGCTCCGCCGTGACGGAGCGCTCTCCCGTCCCCTTGCAGAAGGGGCAGGCCGCTGCACGCGTTGCCTGCTTCTCACCAGGCACAGATCGAACGACGACCAGTCGTCGCGGTCGGACGGACTTCCAGCCCCGCCCACGGCATGACCTGCACTTCATTCCGTTCCTGGCATCCATAGGGCTAACAATCCCGGGTTGAGATTCCGAAACCCATTCCTCCTCGGGATGACAAAGAGGGATACTGGCGGTCCCCGTACTCGCAGCGCCGAGGAGTCAGGATGCAGGGACACCCGACGAGCCGGATCACCATCCCGTCGTGGGCATGGGAGCGAGAACACACGGCCGAGTTCCTGCGCAGGCCCGATGTCCAGGCGCTTTTCCAGTTCGTGCGCCAGTACGGCGGCGCGAGCCAGATGGCGATCTCAGCGGCGACCGGTCTGTCTCAGGGGCGGGTCAGCGAGATCCTGAATGGCCGCAAGACCGTCACGGCCTTCGAGGTGTGCGAGCGGATCGCCGAGGGCATCAGCATGCCCGACACGTCCCGGATGATGTTCGGCCTTGCCCCGAGGAACCCGGACGCGTTCACTGGATATGAGAGAGCGGTGGCCTCGGCAGTCCCGAGCTTGCCCGCGCAGAGGAGCCCAGGCCCAGGGGAGGTCTCGAAGGTGCGCCGCCGCGAATTCGTCGGACTGGCCGGAACGGCCCTCTTCCAAGCCACAGGTGGTTCGATGCTGGACATGGACGAGATCGCAGCGGCACTCACCAGGTACGCGGGAGCCAACCGAAGCGCCTCCCGAGCGGCGACCAGCCTGAGAGAACTCGCCCAGCGAACGCACTCCGCCAAGGTCGGATACCAGGCGTGCCACTACACGGCCGTGGCCAAGCGGCTTCCCGAGTTGCTTCGGAACCTGGATGATGCCGCCAGCGGAGTAGACGGGGACGACGCCGCCAAGGTCCATGCACTCCGTGCGGAGGCGTATCACGTCGCGGCGAGCCTGCTACTCAAGTGCGAGGAGCGGGGATTGTCCTACCTCGCAGCCGATCGGAGCATGCGAGCCGCTGAAGACAGCGAGAACCCCGCGGTCGTGGGAGCCAGCGCCCGAGCGTTCACCCGAGCGCTCATGCGCGAACGGCACTACAAAGCCGCGACGGAACTGGCAACGAACACCGCCGAACGTGTGGACAGCGCTATGGACGAGCCCACGCCGGAATCCCTGTCGGTATGCGGGTCACTTCTAGCGGCGCGGTATCAGCGGCCAAGCGCGAGGACCGAGGCCAAGCGCTCAGCCTGCTTGACGAGGCAGGCCACGCAGGCGAACGTCTCGGCGGCGATTTCAACTACCAGTGGACGGCGTTCGGTCCCACCAACGTTCTCCTTCACCGTGTCAGCGCAGCCGTCGAACTGGGCGACGCGGGCAGCGCCATCGACTATGCGCGGCAGGTGCAGTTGGACAACATCGAGGTCATGGAGCGCAGGGTAACGCTGTTCATCGACGCGGCCCGTGCCTACCAGCAGTGGGGGAAGACCGAGCACGCCTACCACGCGTTGCGCAACGCCGAGGAGATAGCGAGCGAGGAACTGACCACGCGCCCGGTGGTGCACCAGTTGATCAACGACATCCGTAACCGCGCCAGCGGTCACCTGTACGGGAACGTCAGCGAACTTGCAGAAAGGGTCGGTGCCTGAATCAGTGAGCGAGCAGAAGACGCTCTATCTGGTCGTATGCGCAGCCGGACCGGCATCGGAAGTTGACACTCTGGTCGGCTTGGCACAAGGCCGAGGCTGGACCGTCCAAGTCATGGCTACCCCTGCCGCACTCAGTTTCATCGACGTCGAAGCGTTGGAGATGCAAACTGGCCGACCAGTGCGAAGCCAGCACCGTGCATCAGGCGACCCCCGATCTCCCAAAGCGGATGCCATCATCATCGCCCCGGCCACGTTCAATACCATCAACAAGCTAGCCAACGGCATTGCTGACAACTACGCCCTGGATGTGACGAACGAAGCAATCGGGATTGGAATACCGATCGCAATCCTTCCTTTCGTGAATTCTTCGTACGCAAAGAGAATACCCCTCCAATCCAGCATAGACTGTCTTCACAGAGAGGGAGTATCCTTTCTCATGGGAAGAAAAATGTTCGAGCCACATCAACCAGGACACGGACGAGAGGCAATGCAAAATTACCCCTGAGAAATGACCCTTGACGAAGTAGAAAACATCACAAAACAAGAGATTAAATAACTCAATCCAGAAATAAAGCCTGAATAAAAATGGAGAAGAATTGAAACAGAATCCAAGCATCGCGGCCCTTCGCGATCGAAGTGACTTGATGAAGTACGGCGAAGAGAATGCTCTGATGCTATTCGCACTGCAACTGAAGTTTGGCATTGAGGACATAGATTCAGTCGCTTCAGTCGCCTTGACCGATGGGCCGAATGACAAAAAGTGTGACTTGGTTTATATAAATCGGGACAATGGGATTGCAATTGTCGCCCAGGGATACCTATCACCAAACGAGCAACGAAGGGCGGCCAGGGCGAACAAGGCCAGCGATCTCAACACCGCTGTATCTTGGCTAATATCCGGAGACGTAACGACTCTACCTGAGGTGCTTCGTTCAGCAGCGTTGGAACTAAGGGACGCTCTCGAAAAAAACCAGATCAATGATTTCTACATTTGGTACTGCCACAATCTTTCCGAATCCGATCCGGTACAAAGGGAGCTGGAAACTGCCAGAGGCACCGCAGCAAGCCTGATTCGCACGCACTATTCTTCTACTCAAAACCCTTCCGTAACTTGGGAGGAAATCGGAAAAGACACGCTTGAATCGCTATACACCCGCACACAAGCACCGATCATCGTCCCGGAAGAATATAATCTCGCCATACCCGGCGGCTTTGAGACCTCTGGGGACCGCTGGAAAGCATACTGCACATCAGTCAACGGTAAGTGGCTGTACGACATTTGGCAGAAACACAAGTCAGATCTAATGTCTCCCAATGTTCGAGGATACCTCGGAATTGTTCGAAGCGAAAGAAACATCAATAATGGAATTAAGACCACAGCCCGAGAGGCGCCAGAAAACTTCTGGATATACAACAATGGCCTAACAATGCTAGTAAACAGTTATCATGTAACTAGAATCGGAGCCAGTAAAAACCTCAAAATATCTGGGGTGGGAATCGTCAATGGAGCGCAGACGACAGGCTCATTGGGGAACCTCACCGAGGCAGAAGCAAAAGAAATAGAACAACTACAGGTAATGGTTCGCTTTGTTGAGTGTAGCGACCCGGAAGTTCTCGGTCAGATCGTTAAGTTTAACAATACGCAAAACAAAGTTGAAGCTAGTGACTTCAGAAGCAAAGATCCCGTGCAGGAGCGACTTCGAACCGAATTCGAAAATATCCCTGATTCCGATTACAGAGGGGGGAGGAGGGGTGGAATTAGAGATGCTATTGAGCGATCTAAGAATCTTCTCGCAGACAACACTGTAGCTCAATCACTCGCCGCGTTTCACGGGCAACCAAACATTGCCTACAACGAAACTAGGAGAATATGGGACGATGATGCAGTTTATGCAAGCGTATTCTCGGAAAAAACTAGCGCTCGGCATGTCGTTCTTACCTACTCGCTCCAGAGGGCAATTGAAGAAATCAAACGCGACCTTCAGCGGACTGAAGAATCCGAGCGGACACAAGCCGCAAATAGCCACATCTCGTTCCTTCGAAAGCGCGGATCAACATCCCTCTTCGTCACAGCAATCTCCGAGAGTCTAGAAATTCTGACTGGGAAAGTAATCCCAAGCAAATGGTCACTAGCATTTTCAGATAAATGCTCACCCAGGGAAGGCATAGAGAAATGGAAGCCCGCCGCACGGGCCCTGATGCCTTTCGTTCGCCAACTGGACAGTGCTGTGGACAACAATCTGAAGAGCCAAGAGAAAGTTCGCGAAGCAATCAAAAATTTCCAAGCAATGGTCGAATCATCCGTGGAGATTGACCCCTCGGGATACAAGAGATTTTCAGATATGCTCGAAGTAGCATAGATCAAATTGCCGAATGAGGCTATATAGAATCAAGGCGACGGCGCGAGCGCCGTCGCTGCGACCGGTCGGTGGTCGCGCTCGGGCTGCGGGCTGTCGCCCGGTCCCGAGCGCGACCACCGGTCGTTCTGTTACTAGCTTGACGTGCTCCCACGACGAACGGTTGCGATTTCTTCGAAACCAATCGACAACACCATTGACCGTGTTGTATTAGTGCTGTTCAGGGACTGGTGGTACCAAGGGGCTCGCGCCCCCTGGACCCCCCGAACCCACACGGAACCTGGCGCGACACAGGACGTGCGGGAGTACCGACCGATCGCGCCAGAACCCGCGCGGGACCATAACCGTGGTGACCCACCCCGGATGGCGCTGTGGTGGTGTCCAGGGTGAGCACACCAGACACCCGCCCGAGGAGATACCCCGTGTTGAGCGAACACCAGGGAGTGACCGTGCTCGAAGATTGGGACCGCATCGACGAGCTTCTCTTCCACGGACACACGATCCAGGCAGCGCACGCCATCAGGAAGCAGTTCGGCCCCATGCCCCTACGAGCCACCATCGAGGCCGTGAGCGAGCGCTTCGAGCACCTGCGCGCAACCCGCTCCGAGGACTTCACCGTCAGCCTTGATGACTACTGGGACGGCTTCTACTCATAGTCGTTGCCGTGCCACACACGTGCCACACGGGGCAGGCAACACCGGGGAACCACGGTCGCTCGGACAGCATCCTCGCAGGTAGACAAAGCGCGAGGTCAGCCGTCAGAGGCGTTCTCGGCTTCCCAATCTGAAAACTTTGCTGACACTCGTGCGCGCCCTCAAAACAGCAGGAGCACGCTCCCCAGTGATGCACATTCAGTGCACATAGCTCCAAGATGACTCCGGAAGCGCTGGGAAGCGCCCGGAACATCCACGCAGGTCAAAGGACCATTCACCGCTTTGTCGACAGGGCGCCAGGGCCCCTCGGCACAACGGGGCTTCATGGGTTCAAATCCCATACCCTCCGCAGAAGAGAAGGCCGGTGAGCCGGGTCCGCGCGGGACCCGGGCCACCGGCCTTCGTCGTTCCAAGATCCAGAGCCCCAGGTGTTCAGCTGGTCAGACCTGCAGCCGACCTCGGCCGCGTTTGACCGGTTTCGGGCGCGGTAAACCCTGAGTAGCGGCCGCCCCCGATCCCCAAGGACACAGATGACCTACCTCCCCCGCTGGCTCACCTCGCCGGGAGCTTCGATGGTGCTTCTCGTGGCGGTGGCTGTCACCATCGGCGTCCTGATCGGCTGGATGTTCGCCCCACCACCGTGGGTCGTTGGAACGATCGTCGGCCTCGTGTGCGGTATCGGCGCTCCCCTGGTCGTCAAGAGAGCGATAGCCCCGGAAGCGCGAGAGACGGACGAACGATGACGGGAGGGCCTCGGGAAGACCTGCCGAGGCGGACGGCTGTCAGCGCGGTCCTTGTCATGGTGAGCATGCTTCTGACCGGCTACTCCGCCCACCTGAACGCCAACAACTGGCTGCTCCTGGCGTGCTCCGTGGTCTTCCTGGCCTCCACCGGGGTGCTCATCACATGGATCGTCCGAGGCCGAACCGTGGACCCTGGTTAGGAGTCAGCCGTGCTCAGACAGATCAAGCGCCCCCTGGTTTGGCTCAGTCTTCTTGCCGGTGCGCTCTTCGGCGCGGAGTCGATCCTGCACTTCGTGAGCGCTGGGACGACGCCTTGGCCGGCTCTCCTCGCCTCGCTGTGCTTCACGGTGACGGGCGTCGGCTACATGCACCGTTTCCGGCATGACGACCCTTCGAAGACTTCTCGAACAGGCTCGCACCGGAAGGCCTGAGGGAAGCGAGCGATCGCGCACCCGGTGGTCGCGGCTGGGACCTGTCGCTTTGTCGACAGATCGCCACCGGGGGTTTGGGGCGGCTCTGGTTCGGTATGCCGGAGAGTGACCGGTTCGACACTGGTCCGCAGCCATCCACGGAAGTTCGAGGTGAGGACGATCGGAAAAGCCCCCTGGAGACAGAAGGTCCTGTGGATCACCCTCGGGATCGTCTTCGCGGCCGGTGCCCTGGCGGTGCTGGTCCCCACCCTCGGAGGGTCGTGGACCGTCTACTTCTTCGTCCTGGCGCCGTTCGTGGTGAGCGGTGTCTGGGTCCTGGCCAGCGGCGGATCCCGCAGCAGGTCGGAGCTGGGGAGCTAGCACTGGGGCGGCCCTCGGGCCGCCCCTTCGCTAGTTCTCCTCGTCAGCGTGCTTGGGCAGCACCACCACGGGAATCTTCGCGTGGTGCAGCACGCCCTGGCTCACCGAGCCCAGGAGCAGACCTCGGATGGTGCCCCGGCCACGGGAGCCCACGACGATGGCGTGGGCACCCTCGGCGGCCTCCAGGATCGCGTCGACGGGCCCCGACTGGGTCCGCACCACGGTGACCTCGATGTTCACGTCCTCGCGCTGCTCGTCCATGGCCTCGGCCAGCAACTCGGCGACGAGCTCCTCGGACTGCCGCTCGAAGATGTTCTCCTGCGGCTGGTGCCCCGCCGCCGTCATTGCGATCGGGTCGTACGGGTAGGGGACCTCCCAGCTGTTGACCACGACCAGCTCACCGTCGGTCTCGGCCGCCAGGTTCACGGCGAGTCCGAGGGCGCGCCGGGAGGGGTTCGACCCGTCGACGCCCACGACGATCCGGTCCAGCTTCGTGGTCGCGGGCTTCCCCTTGGCTCCGGTGGGGACCACCACGACGGGGCACGGGGCCTGCGCGGACACCCGGACGCTCACGGAACCCACGAACATCGAGGCGAAGGCCCCGAGGCCGCGGGTACCCAGCACGATGAGGTCGTGCGGGTGGCTGTCCCGGATCAACGCCAGCGGCGGCTCCTCCAGAGCCGTGAAAGTCTCCACCCTGACGGACGGGTGTTCCTTACGGACCAGTTCGATGGCCTCGGAGAGGATCGTGGTGGCCTGCCCCGAGATCTCGTCGGAGGGCTCGAAGCGGGTCGGCCCCCCGTAGGCGGACACGATCAGCGGCATCCCGAGTGCGTACACGACGTGCAGCTCGACATCCCGGCGCGCGGCCTCGGCGGCCGCCCATTCGAGGGCCGCCCGCGAGTGGTCCGATCCGTCCGCGCCCACGACCACCCGGCTGGGACGTTGTCGTTCGCCTGACATGGTTCCCCCTTGAGACGAGTTTCCCTCTACCCATCATCATCACCGAGTCCAGCACGAACACACGTGAACGGCACAGGGAAAACGGACCCGTGTGTGAGGGACCTTCAGTCCTCCTCGTCGGAGTGCGGCGGCAGCACCGCCACGGGGCCGCGCGCCCGACTCAGCACCCCCTGGCTGGTGGAGCCCATGACCAGGCCCCGCACGCCTCCGCGCCCACGCGAGCCCACCACGATGAGGTCGGCCTGCCCACCGGCTTCGAGGAGGGCCTCCACCGGGTCGGCCTGCATCCGCACGGCGCTGATCTCCACTGCCTGGGTCCGGTCGTCGATCACCTCCGCCAGCACCCCGGCGACCACCTCCTCGGACTGGCGGTCGAACATCTCCTCGTGGAGGGACTGGGTGTCGGCCGAGAGAGAGTCCGGATCCTCCGGGAGCGGCACCTCCCAGCTGTTGACCACCACGACCTCGGCGCCGGTGGCCAGCGCGTGCTCCAGGGCGAAACGCAGCGCCCGGCGTGAGGACTCCGAGCCGTCCACCCCCACCACCACCGTGTTCCGCGGGCGCTCCGGGGCCGGTTCGGGGACGACCACCACCGGGCAGGGGGCGTGGGAGGAGGTGCGCAGGCTCACCGAGCCGAGCATGATCGCCCGGACCGCGCCCAGCCCTCGGGAACCGACGACGATGACGTCACCGTGCCGGGCCTCGTTGAGCAGGACCGCCGGGGCCTCCTCCGGCGCGAGCACGGTGGCCACGTCCAGGTCGGGGCGGGCGCTCCGGACGTACTCGGCGCTCTCGGCGAGCAGCGCGTGCCCGGCCTCCCGAGCCGCCTCCCCGGCCTGGTAGCGCTCCGGCGCGGAGTCGGCGAAGGTCCCCGTCACCGTCGGCAGGCCGAGCCCGTGCACGATCCTGATCTGTCGCCCGTACCTGGCGGCGGTGTCGGTCGCCCAGGCCAGCGCGGCGCGGGCGGTGGGTGAGCCGTCCACCCCCGCAATGACCGCTGGCGGGCGTTCCTGTGTGTTCATGTCCACCTCTTCCCCTCACTGTTCATTGTCGGGACCGTTCGGCGGGAAACCCGCGAGGGAGGGCCCGCGCGTCTTCCGTCAGCGCGCGAAGGCCTCCCCCACGCTCGCGGCCAGTTGCAGGTACGCGTCCTTGGTCGCGGGGGCGAGCTGTTCCAGGTCGACCTCGGCTCCCTCTTCCAGGTGTCCGTCCCAGGGCACGCGTACGACGGAGCGGCACCGTCCCGCGAAGTGGTCCTCCAGCCGGTTGAGGTCCACGCTGCTCTTGCTGTTGGAGCGGACCATGGACAGCACGACGGCGGCGCCGCGTACGAGGTCTCCGTGGCCGTGCGCGTCCAGCCAGTCGAGGGTGGCGCTGGCGCTGCGCGCGCCGTCCACGGAGGCCGAGCTCACCAGCACCACCTGGTCGGCCAGGCCGAGCACCCCGCGCATGGCGGCGTGCAGGAGTCCGGTTCCGCAGTCGGTGATGCAGATGGAGTAGAAGTGCTCGACGATCCGGGCCACCTCGCGGTAGTCGGCGTCGCTGAACGCCTCAGAGACCGCCGGGTCGCGGTCGGAGGCGAGGATCTCCAGTCGGCTGGGCGCCTGGGAGGTGAAGCCCCGGATGTCGGCGTAGCGCGACACCAGGTGGCGTTCGTTGAGCAGGTCCCGGATGGTGGCCGCAGTCTCCAGGCGCACCTTGTCCGAGAGCGTGCCGCGGTCGGGGTTGGCGTCCACGGCGAGCACCCGGTCCCCGCGCAGGGAGGCCAGGGTGGCGCCCAGGGCGACCGTGGTGGTGGTCTTGCCGACCCCGCCCTTGAGGCTGAGGACCGCCACCCTGTGGTGCCCGGACGCGACCGGGGTACAGGCGCGGGCGACCAGCTCGCGTTCACGCAGCACCTTGGGCGACTCCCCCGGGTTGATCAGGCCGAGGCTGGCGTTGTGCACGGCCTTGCGCCAGCCGCTGCTGGGGCCGTAGCGCCGGTTGCGGACGAGGGTGGCCGCGCTGAGGGAGTCGGAGGTCTCCCCCTGGTCGGTGTGGGGCGCGGGCGGTCGGGCCGGTGCCTGGCTCCCGCTCCAGGGGTTGGGGCCGGGCCCGAGCCCGCTCCCGGGGCCGGTGTCCCGGGGTCCGGTCAGGGACGCCGGCGGCGCGGGGCGGTCCGGCAGCGGCTCCGCGCGTTCCACGGAGGCCGCACCGAGCCCGGGCAGGCCCCAGGGGTTCTGGAGGCCCGCGTTCTCCGTGCGACCCGCACCAGCGAACCCGGGGTCCTCCGCGGCACCAAGAGGCGAGGGCGGTTGGGGAGCGGGCCCGGCGGCCCAGGGTGACGGACCCGGGCGCTCCTGTTCCGGGGGTTCGGGGCGCTCGGCCTCCAGCGGCGGCAGCTGTTCGGGCTCGGGGACGTCCGAGTCGCCGGGCGTCCTGCGCGGGGCCAGCGGGTCCCTCTCATCCCCCGCCGGACCTCCGAGGCGCTGGGGCCGCTGGGGACGGCGCTCCTCCTGCCACGGGCCCGAAGGCGGCCGGTTTCGGGCGCCGGGCAGCAGCCGGACCGTGTTGCTCGGCAGCTCCTCGGGCTCGTCCGGGGTGTCGTCCCCTCCCTCTTCCGGCGCGGGTGCCCGGAAGGCGGTGCCGGGGGTCGGGGGCGGGGTGTCCTCGGGCAGGCGCGCGTACGGCGGCGGAGGCGGGGCCGCGCCCTCGAACCCGCCGAACCACTGTTCCCTGGGGGTGGGTGCGGACGGACCCGGCGCGCCCTCGACCTCCTCCGCGAAGTCAGCCGCGTCGTCGTCCGTCCGGCGCCGGATCGACTCCGTGCGCTCGTGCGACTCCGGCTCGGCTCCTGACCCGTTCTGTTCCTGCTGTGCCACCGGGGCTCTCCTGCGTCGAGGGGGTGTGCTGTGGAGGAAGGGCCCTGTCGGGGTTGCCGGGGTGGGCCCTCGGGGTTCTCATACCCGCGCTGAACAAGAAAAGCATCCTCCTCGACGCCCTGAACAGAGTGATCCCGCTTCTCAGCGCGGAACCCTCCTCCCCTTCGGTCCCGTCTCTGGGTACTGTCGGCCCCATGCACGCGATCACAATCACCGAACCCGGCGGCCCCGACGTCCTGGCCTGGTCCGAGGTCCCCGATCCCGTCGTCCGGGAGGGCGAGGTCCTGGTGGACGTGGCGGCCACCGCGGTCAACCGGGCCGACGTCGCCCAACGCCAGGGCGTCTACCCTCCGCCTCCCGGCGGCTCCGAGTACCCGGGCCTGGAGTGCTCGGGCACGATCGCCGAACTCGGCCCCGGCACGGACGGCACCGGCTGGTCCGTCGGCGACCGGGTGTGCGCCCTGCTGACGGGCGGCGGGTACGCCGAGAGGGTCGCCGTCCCGGTCGGCCAGCTCCTGCCGGTGCCACGCGGAGTGAGTCTGACCGACGCGGCGGCGCTGCCCGAGGTGGCCTGCACCGTGTGGTCCAACCTCGTGATGGTGGGCGGGTTGCGTGCCGGGCAGACCGTCCTCGTCCACGGCGGCGGCAGCGGGATCGGCACGTTCGCCGTCCAGTTCGCGAAGGCGCTGGGCGCCCGTGTGGCGGTCACCGCGGGCAGCGAGGAGAAGCTGGAGCGCTGCCGTGAACTGGGCGCCGAGATCACCGTGAACTACCGCACCGGGAACTTCACCGAGGTCCTGCGGGCCGAGGGCGGCGCGGACCTCATCCTCGACATCATGGGCGGTTCCTACCTGGACGCGAACCTGCGCTCACTGGCCACCAACGGACGCCTCGTGATCATCGGGCTGATGGGCGGGGGCACCTCCGAGATCGACCTCGGCCGCATGCTGGTCAAACGCCTCTCCGTGCAGGCCACCACCCTTCGCTCCCGGCCTCCCGAGGAGAAGGCGGCCATCGTCGCGGGAGTACTGGAGGAGGTTTGGCCGTTGATAGAGGAAGGAACCATCCGCCCCGTCGTGGACCGCGAACTGTCGATCGAGGACGCGGCGGAGGCCCACCGCGTGTTGGAATCGAGCGCGCACACCGGCAAGATCCTTCTCACCCGTTGACAGCGTGCCGGACACAGCCGAACTAGGGGATCGATGAGCAACGCAGACGACCAGAAGGAACCGCAGGTCCTGGTGGTCGGAACCGACGACAGCCACGGGAACGGCGACGGGGACGACTCCGGGGAACCCCGCACCCTCGCGGACATGGTGGAGCAGCCCGCCAAGGTGATGCGGATCGGCAGCATGATCCGTCAGCTCCTCGACGAGGTGAAGGCGGCCCCGCTGGACGAGGCCAGCCGCACCCGGCTGAAGGAGATCCACACCTCCTCGATCAAGGAGCTGGAGGACGGGCTCGCGCCCGAACTCATCGAGGAGCTGGAACGCCTGACCCTGCCGTTCGCCGAGGGGTCGGCGCCCAGCGACGCCGAGCTGAGGATCGCCCAGGCGCAGCTGGTGGGCTGGTTGGAGGGTCTGTTCCACGGCATCCAGACCACCCTGTTCGCCCAGCAGATGGCGGCCCGGGCGCAGCTGGAGAACATGCGCAAGGCGCTCCCGCCGGGGGTGTCCGGGCTCCAGGCCCAGGGCCCCGGCGCGGAGTCGCAGGAGGACCACCCGCACATGGGGTCCGGCCCCTACCTGTAGGACCGCGCACGACGGAGCCCGCCCCTCACGTGAGGGGCGGGCTCCGTCGTCGTGCCTACTTCTTGCCCTTGGCGGCCTGGACGGGTTCGAGTACGTCCTTGCCCAGGTAGGGGCGCAGGGCCTCGGGGACCACCACGGAACCGTCCGCGCGCTGGTGGTTCTCCAGGATCGCGACGATCCACCGCGTGGTGGCCAGCGTGCCGTTCAGGGTGGCGGCGAAGCGGGGCTTGCCGTCCTCGTCCCGGTAGCGCACGTTGAGGCGTCGGGCCTGGAACTCGGTGCAGTTCGAGGTGGAGGTCAGCTCGCGGTAGGTCTCCTGAGTCGGGACCCACGCCTCGCAGTCGTACTTGCGGGCGGCGCTGGTGCCCAGGTCGCCCCCGGCGATGTCCACCACGCGGTAGGGCAGTTCGAGCTTGTCCAGCATCTCCCGCTCCCAGGCGAGGAGCCGCTTGTGCTCCTCGTGCGCCTGCTCCGGGCGGGTGTAGACGAACATCTCCACCTTGTTGAACTGGTGGACGCGGATGATGCCCCGGGTGTCCTTGCCGTAGGAACCGGCCTCGCGGCGGAAGCAGGACGACCAGCCCACGTACCGGTTGGGCAGCGCGTCGGCGGGCAGGATCTCGCCGCCGTGGTACCCGGCCAGCGCCACCTCGGAGGTGCCCACGAGGTAGAGGTCGTCGGCGGGCAGGTTGTAGACCTCGTCGGAGTGCTCGCCGAGGAACCCGGTGCCCTCCATGGTCTCGGGCTTGACCAGCACCGGCGGGATCATCGCGGTGAAGCCTGCCTCGATGGCCTGGTTCATCGCCATGTTGAGCAGCGCCAGCTCCAGCTGGGCGCCCACACCGGTGAGGAAGTAGAAGCGGGCGCCGGAGACCTTGGCGCCGCGCTCCATGTCGATGGCGCCGAGCATCTCCCCCAGCTCCAGGTGGTCGCGCGGGGTGAAGTCGAACTCGCGGGGCTCGCCCGCGGTCTCCAGCACCACGAAGTCGTCCACGCCACCCTCGGGGGCGCCCTCCTCGACGAGGTTGGGGACGCGCGCCAGCACGGCGTCGAGCTCGTCTCCGAGCCGTCCCGCCTCGGCCTCGGCCTCCTTGACCTCGGCCGAGAGGGCCTTGGCCCGGGTCAGCAGCTCCTCGCGCTCCTCCGGAGAGGCCTTCGAGACGGACTTGCCCACACTCTTCTGCTCGGCGCGCAGGGTCTCGAACCGGGTCAGCGCGGAGCGCCGACTGGAGTCCAGTTCGAGCAGCCGGTCGGCCACGGCGGGGTCCTCACCGCGGGCCCGCTGCGATGCACGGAGTCGTTCGGGGTCTTCTCGAAGAGCGCGAAGGTCGATCACGTCTTGCAGGTTACCGCCCACCCCACCCGCGCCCCACATCTTTTGCCGACACTCACGTCATGAACCGTCCCCGCCCCCGTATCTCCAACGAAGGACCGAACGGGGAGCGTAAGCCCCCGGGCGGCACCGACGACGATGGGGGGAAAGTCGTGAAACCGCTGGGTGAGATGACCACCGAGGAACTCTCCGGTGCCCTGGAGGCCCTGGACGACGCGCGCCCGGAGGACACGGCGCTGAGGCTGGCGCTGTACCTGGAGCTGCGCCGGGCGGCTACGGAGGAGTGGCCCTCCGAGGAGGGCGCGACCGCGCCCGTCGAGGCCACCTGACGGGTTCGGCTCAGCCTGTCTCGCCCGCCCGCACGCGGGTGAGCCAGAGTTCGGCCTCAGCGAAGTCCGCGTCGGTGGCCGGTCGGGGGAGCATCGCCGGGGTGATCTCGGTGTCCCGGTCACCGCGCGGGTAGCTGCCGAGGAAGCGCACGTCCCGGCAGACGCGGCGGATGCCCATGAGGGCCTCGCCGACGCGCGCCTCGGCGACGTGTCCCTCGGCGTCGATGCAGAAGCAGTAGCTGCCGAGGCCGTCGCCGGTGGGGCGCGACTCCAGGCGGGTGAGGTTCACACCGCGCACGGCGAACTGGTTGAGCACCTCGATGAGCGCGCCGGGGTGGTCGTCGGCGATGAAGGCCACCAGGGAGGTCCGGTCGGCGCCGGTGGGCTCGGGAAGGGCCCCGGCGCGGGACAGGTAGATGAAGCGCGTGGCGGCGTCGGGACGGTCGCCCACCCCGGTGGCCAGTGCCTTCAGCCCGTAGCGCTCACCCGCGATGACCGCGCAGATCGCGGCGTCGTAGGGCGCTCCCGGCTCGGACACGGCGCGCGCGGCGGCGGCTGTGGAGGACACGGTGTGGGTGTCGGCCTCGGGCAGGTTGCGGGCGAGCCAGCCACGGCACTGGGCGAGGGCGTGCGGGTGGGTGGCCACCCGTTTGACGTCCTCCAGCACGGTTCCGGGCCGGACGAAGAGAGCGAACTCGACCGGGACGGCGGTCTCCCCGGTGATGAGCAGGGGCTCGCCGCCGATGAGCTCGGCGATGGTGGCGGTGACCCCGCCCTCCACCGAGTTCTCCAGCGGGACGACCCCGCCGTCCACGACCCCGGCTCGGACCGCGTCGAAGACCGCCGCCACACCGTCGCACGGCACGCGCGCTTCTTCGGTCGCTAGCGGACGCAGATCGCGCAGGGCGGCTTCGGTGAAGGTGCCCTCGGGGCCGAGGTAGGCGTAACGGTTGGGCATGCTGTTCAGGCTATACGCAGCCGGTGGCCCCGGGGTGGTCACTTCCCCGGGCGGGGCGCCGGAGGACCATGGGTTCCCCCACCGCCCTCGGGCGAGGTGTCGGCGTCCCCGTCGCCGCTCTCCTTCACGTCGGCCCCCCGCACCACCGTGACCAGGGCTTCCGCGTCCTCGTCGGGTTCGTCGGCGGACGGACCGGCGGGTCCGGCCGGTGCGGGGTCGGGCAACGTGGCCCCGATCCCGTTGCCCAGGCGCGCCGAACGGATCACCCGGTACTCCTCGGGGCTGAGCAGGTGGTCGGCCTCGCCCCTGGTGACGGCCTTGGCGTAGGTGCGGGTCTCGGTGCGCCCGTTGATGGACGTGACAACCACTCCGTCACCGTGGCTGTTGAGCATGGCCAGGGAGAACGAGCGGGCGCCCGACATCTCCTCTAGGGCGTCGTAGTGCAGGACGGCCACGTCGCGGACTGCCCTGGGGTCGGCCCCCGAGGCGTTGACCGCGAGGGCGCGTTGGGCCAGGACCTGGTACTCACCGCGGACCTGGCGGGTCCGGTACAGCGCGTACACACCGAGGGCGAGCCCGGCAAGCCCGGCGAACAGTGCGATGGATGCGATGAAGGTAGTGAACACAGCGCGAGCGTATCCCTACGCATCGCGCCCATGGGGTCACTCTTGGCGATTTTTGCGAGTAATGTGCCCGCTTTTTCGGATGTGTTCACGCCCGCCGCCGGTGCTCCTCGCCGTCACTCCCTGCCAGGTCCGGCGCAGCGCCGGCCGCAGTTCACGGGCGGTCAGGGCACGTGCGACGTCCACGAACTGGTGCGCGCGGTGCAGTTGGGCGCGCAGGTCCGTGCCGGTCGCGCGGTGTTCGAGCGGGACCGCGACCTCCATGACGCGGAAGCCCGCGTGCAGGACGTCGATGGTCAGTCCGGTCTCCACCCCGAACCCCGGGGCGAGGGGGCGCGCCGCCTCGAAGGCCGCACGGCTCATGCAGCGCTGTCCGTTCAGCGGCTGCTCGGGCTCCCACCCGGTGCTCCTGCGCACGCCCTCCCGGGCCAGGCGGACCACGAACCCGTGCCCGCCCAGACGCAGCCGGGTGGCCGGGAACAGCGCGATGGTCATGTCCGAGGTTCCCTCGAGCACCGGTTCCACCAGGGGCGCCGCGTCCTTGGCGGTCTCCCCGAGGTCGGCGTCGAGGAAGAGCAGGTGGCGCGGGGCACGGATGGCCCCCTCCGCCGCCTCACGCTCCTCCGTCAGGCGCACACCCTCGGCGCCCGTCTCCATTGCGGCGCCCTTGCCCCGGTTGCGGCTGTGCCTGAGCACCCTGGCCCCCGCCTCGAGGGCGAGGTCCGCGGTGCGGTCGGTGGAACCGTCGTCGACCACCACGACCAGGTCGACACCCGGCAGCGTGTGGGCGGCCACGATGGTGGCGCCGATGCGGTCGTCCTCGTTCTTGGCGGCGATCACCACGGCGACCGCCGCGTCCGTCGGCTCTTCGGGCCGTCCTCGTACCACGGACACCCGACTACTGCGCCGAGCCGGTTCCCGCGGCCACCAGCGACGCGTCGACGTCCGGGTGGATCACGAAGACCTCGTCCAGACCGGTGACCTGGAGGACCTTCATGACCGCGGGCTTGGGCGCCACGAGTTCCAGGTCCCCGCCCCGGTCACGGGAGCGCTTCATCGCGGAGAGCAGGACGCTGATCCCCGTCGAGTCGCAGAACTCCGCCCTCGACATGTCGACGACCAGGCGCCGTGCCCCCAGGGCGAGGGACTCGACGAGTTCGGTGCGCAACTGGGGTGCCGTGTACAGATCGATCTCACCACCCACGGTTACCACTGCGACGTCATCCTGAGATCGGCTTGATATCTTCAACTCCACGGTCGTGACTGTAGCGTCCACGCCGGGGCCGGGCCACCTCGTTGGCGGCGTTTCGCTACATCGGTCACGTTCTCCGCTCGGAACAACCGAAAGCCCAGTTCAAAGCGGATCAGACCGGCGATTCCGGGTCAGGGCAGGACACTCCAGGCGGGTTGGCCCTCGCGGACACCCAGGTCGAGCTCGACCACGTCGGCCGCGTACGACCGGGCGCATCCCTCGTCCGAGGCGGGCGCCGCCGCGACGGTGTCGCCCGCTTCCTCGGCGATCTCCAGCACCGCCCAGACCGTGGTCGTCGTCGCGTCCATCTCGGTACCCCAGCGGCCCGCCAGGGACTGCACGATGCCCAGGCCGCGCCCGCCCAGACCCGAAAGCGAGGGGCGGGACACGCGGGGCATGGTGGTGGAGCCACCGTCGCGCACCGAGATCTCCAACCAGTCCGCCGTTGGACCCTCCGGGTCGATCTCGGCCCGCCAGCACACACCCACCGTGTCGTCCGGAAGGGCGCTGGCGTGTCTGAGGGCGTTGCTGACCAGTTCGCTGAGGATCAGGGCCGCGTCGTCGATCCGGTCCACCCTGATGCCCAGGGCGCGCAGGTCGGCGCAGAGCGCCTGTCTGGCCCCGGTGACGCTCTCGGGAACGTAGGGAAGGATGACGCTTCGCTCGACCTGCCGAGGCGCGTCGTGGCCCCCGTCGTCGTGTGCGGCGTTGTCTCCTGACACAGCTTTCGTCCCCGCGAGTTCGTGCTTCTCGGTCGGTCCGGAACTCGCCCGAAGTGTGCCAGCGAATTCCACCAGGGGTGGAAATGCCCCGATCCCCTGCAGGGGAAACCAGCCCGTGGGCGAATCCGCGGGGACGATCCCGGTCACGGCCCTGTACAACTCCGACGTGACAGGGCTTGCGGGGCCGTTGAGGTTTTTGTTGTTTTCTGTGTGTCGCCGTGTCCGTTCTACGCCTTTGCCGGGGAAACCTCCGGCTCCTCCCTGCTCTTCGGCGTTTCGGACACCAGGACGCCGAGCTCGGCGTCCTCGCCCCGGTGCCGGGGCAGGGTGACCCGCATCCGCGTACCGTTCTCCATCCGGTGCGCGGTCACCTCCCCGCCCTGTTCCCGCACCAGCTGGCGCACGATGTACAGACCGATCCCGAGCCCGCTGTACCCCCGGCGGTCGCCCCGTTCGCCGCTCTGGAAGAAGCGCTCGAAGATCCGTTCCTCGTCACCGGGGTCGATCCCGATCCCCTCGTCGTCCACGTGGATGGTGACGATGTCCTCGTCCTCCTGGACCGTGACCCGCACGGTCCCGCCGCTGGGCGTGAACTTCAGCGAGTTCTCCAGCAGCTGGTCGATCACCATCCCCGTGACCAGCGGGTCGCCCACCGTCCACAGGGTCCCGCCGGAGTCCAGGATCAGCTCCTGGCGCTCGGCCAGGGGACGGAAGGCCGTCACGGACTGACCCAACAGCTCGACGAGGTCGAAGGGGACCTTGTCCACGGTCATCTCGCCGCTGGCCACGTCCGACCCCAACCGCAGCCGCTCCACCAGCTTGGCCAGCGCACGGGCGCGGTCGAGGATGATCTCGCTCGCCTCCTGGCGGCCCTCCGGGCCCAGCCGTTCACCCTTGCGGGACAGCAGCGCCGCGTACCCCTGGATCACCGTCACGGGTGTGCGCAGCTCGTGCCCCGTGCTGGCCAGGAAGAACTCCCGTTCCTCCTCCAGCGCCTTCTGCGCGGTGATGTCGCGGAAGTCCACCACCCACTCGTCGGTGTCCGGGATGCGCGCCATGAGGATCTCCAGCCACCGGCCGCCCTCGTTCTTGTGCTTGACGGGCTCACCGTGCGCGGCCGGTATCGGGAAGGGCGGGTGCCGGCCCTCCATCTCCTCGAACGAGTAGCCGGTCAGCTCCGCGGCCGACCGGTTCCACTTGCGGACCTTGCCGGTGGAGTCCAGCACCGCGATCCCGTCCGCGCTGGAGTCCGACACCGCCTGCTCCCTGGCCCGCTGGAGCTTGAGTTCCTCATAGGCCATCGCGTTGCCTATGGCCACCCCGGCGTGCTCCGCCAGCAGTTCCAGGAGCTCCAGCTCCACGTGCCCGACCCTGCGCTCGCTGTACAGCGCGTACAGGGCGCCGTAGGGGCGGCCCTGCACGTTGGACACGCACAGGGCGATGGTGTGCAGGCCGGGCAGGTCGGCCCAGACCAGGTCCTCCAGGCTGCGGGTGGCGCTGTTGGCCAGGAGCACGGACTTGCCGCTGCGCAGGAGTTCACCGAACAGGCTCGACTCCAGGGGCGCGCTGACCCCGTACAGCTCCTCCGACAGGTGAGTGAGGCTGACCAGCTCCACCCGGTTCTCGTTGAGCAGGACGAACCCGCCCGCGTCGGCACCGGTCAGCTCGGTGAGGCTGCTGATGATGCGGTCCAGGACCGACTTGAGGCTGAGGTCCGCGTTGATGTCGGCGACCACGTCGGTCAGTCGTCGCACCAGGCGGGCGCGCTCCATGGCGGAGGTCTGCGCCTGGACCTCCTTCTCGCTCGGGTAGAGCACCAGCACCCACCCGGCGTGGTTCCCGCGTTCGTCCCGCACGCAACCGGTGCTGACCCGCACGTCGACGGCGGCGCCGTCCCTGCCCATGCGGCGGGTGAAGATCGTCAACGGCGTCCCGTTGCGCACCTGTTCCAGCACCGCGCCGTGTTCCGGCCGCAGTTCCTTGGGGATGATCGGCAGCTCGCCGCCGAGCACCTCGGCGGCGGGCCAGCCGAACATCCGCTCGGCCGCCGGGTTCCAGACGGTGACCCGCAGCCGGTCGTCGATGCCGATGACCGCGTCCGCCGAGGACGCCAGCACGGCTTCGGCACTGAGGGGCGCGCGGTCGGAACTCACGTCGTCATAGTGCCATTCGTGGGGCTCCGCGTGGCGGGGCTTCGCACAATCCGACCAAATTCGACGACCGCCACTTCACAGCGTGACCACTAGATGACTGTGGGCTCACCTTCACCCTCGGCCGCCATGTCACGGGCGGCGTGCTGCCAGGCCTGCATGCCCCCGGCGACGTTGACCGCGTCCCAACCGGCCTGGTTGAGCGCCATCGTCGCCTGGGCCGAACGGCCGCCCACCCGGCAGACCACGTAGACCCTGCGGTCCTTGGGCACCTCGCCCGCGCGCTCCCCCAGCGTCCGCAGCGGGATGTGCGCGGCGCCGGGCGCGTGGCCCGCCCTCCACTCGTCGTCCTCGCGGACGTCGAGAAGGTAGGCGCCCTCGGGCACGTCGTTGACGAGGACCTCGGCGACCTGCTCACCGAACATGTTGGTGACCCCCTGTGTCGAGTGTGTTCCGAAAATCGAAAAAACGGTGGAACCCGGGAACCGGGCCCTCCGTCCAACCAGTATGCGTAAGCACACCTTCGCAACGGCCCTGCCGACCCGCCTCGCCGCACTCGCAGCTCTTGGCCTGCTCATCACGGCCTGCGGCAACGAGCCCACCGAGGTGAACGCGCCGGCTCCCGACCAGACAGCCCCCGACGAGACCGCCGAAGTGGAACTCGTGATCGAACGCTCCCTGTCCGAAGAGGACGCCCTGACCCCCGAGGAGGGGTTCGAGGAGGGCGAGTGGACGCTCACCTGTGCCCCCGCGGGCGGTGACCACCCCGACCCCGAGGCCGCCTGCGCGGAGATCGCGGACGTCGGGACCGAACCCTTCACCCTCGACACCAGCGACTCCATGTGCACGATGCAGATCGGCGGCCCCGAGGTCGTCCGCGTCACCGGGCACGTGAACGGCACCGACATCGACACCGAGTTCAACAAGCGCGACGGTTGCGAGATCGAGCGCTTCGAAGAGGTCCACACGGTCCTCAACCCGTAGGACCACGGTCCTCGACGAGTGGAACCACGGAGGGGCGGACCCGGTCCGCCCCTCCACGTCTACGCGTAGGGGGTGTCCCAGAAGGCCACCTCGTGGCGCATGCCCTCCAGGAAGAAGCGCTCCGCCCTCGCCGGATCGGGTCGCGCCTCCTCCAGCATGCGCCCGTACCTGCGGGTCAGATCGGTGAAGGCCGGATCGGCGTACGTGTCGATCCACCGCTGGTACCTGGGGTCCTGCGGCCTGGCCCGGGCCAGTTCGAGCCCCAGTGTGTTGTAGCCCCACATACACGGGTAGACGGCCGCCAGTCCGTCCCGGTAGTCGGCGGCCGCGTCCAGGAGCCAGGACGTGTAGGCCTCGCAGGCGGCGCCCTTCTCCTTGGTCTCCAGGTCCGCGCCGAACTCCCCGGACAGGGAGCGGTGCAGCTCCAGTTCCTCGGTCAGGGTGCTGTGCGCGATCCCGACCAGGTCGGCGAGGTGGCCGTCCGGCGCCTGCCAGGCAAGCCGGGAGAAGGCCCGGGCGTAGTCCAGCAGGTACAGGTGGTCCTGCTCCAGCCAGTACCGGAAGGCCCGTTCGTCGAGGTCACCCCGGGCGATCCCGGAGACCGTCGGATGCGTGAGCTGTTCGGCGACCAGCGGCCGCCCGATGTCGTGAAGTCTCTCGATGATTCCCACGCCCGGAGTGTCCCATTCGCGTGGATGACCCCCGGAACCCGCCACCCTCGGTGTCCGCATACGGCCCCCGGACCTAACGATCGAAGATCGTTAGTGGGCAACCCCAGCCCGTTGGGGCAACCCGAATCCCGTACTCAGCGGCAGCCGAAAGCCGCGCCACGCCCGAAGTCCCGACAGAACTGCCAAAATCGGAGACCGACTCCAACGGAGGACCAACCCACAGGCCTGACCAGGCGCAGGACCCAGCCGTGGGCCGGAGTGCCCCGCCACACGGAGGGCCAGGACCGGCCCATCCACGGTCGTACCGGAAGCCGGAGGGCCGGAGGCCGAGTGGCACACCGGGGGCGCGGAGCGTCGTCCCCCACAGGGCACAACGAAACGACCCCGGAAGCTGGCCTGAGGCCAACGACCGGGGTCGTCTTCGTCTGGTGCGCGAGGAGGGATTTGAACCCTCACATCCTTTCGGACACACGGACCTGAACCGTGCGCGTCTACCGTTCCGCCACCCGCGCTGGTGTGACTCATGAAGTTGTGTTGCCAGGTGATCCGGGCTTTTTGCCTGTTCCCCTGGCGACATGAATAAGGCTAGCACGGCTTCAAGGCGGGTTGCACACCGTTTGTCGCGGACCCGGATCAGGGCTCCCGGAGCCTCCCGACGGGGGTGCGCCTGAAACCAGGGACACCCGGGCCCGGTTACGATCGTCTACACATACGGAGTGGAGTACAAGGGAGGTACCTCGTGGGAGTGCTCCAACGCTTCGAGCGCAGGCTTGAGGGCATGATCGAAGGCACCTTCGCGATGGCCTTCAAGTCTGAGCTCCAGCCGGTCGAGGTCGCGAGCGCGGTCCAGCGTGAAATGGACGAGCGCGCGGCGATCGTCGCCCAGGGACGCACACTGGTTCCGAACGACTTCATCGTCGAGCTTTCGGCCAGTGACAAGGAGCGCCTGGAAGTCTACGCCGACAGCCTCGGCCAGGAACTGTCCAAGCTGGCCCGCGACTACGCCACCGAACAGGGCTACTCGTTCGTCGGTCCGGTGCGGGTGCAGTTCAGGTCGGACGAGGGTCTGAAGACGGGTCGCTTCCGCATCCGCTCGGGCGTCGTCCGAGGAACGATGGTCAAGGACGGAGAGGTCCGTCAGCCCGTGGGCGACCCGGGCCCGGGCGGGGGACCGCGCCAGACCGGCCGCCCCCGACTGCTGATCTCCCCGGGCGGCGCGACCGCCGAGGGCAACATCGCCAGCCAGGGCATGCAGCAGTCCTTCGAGCTGACCACACCGGTCACCCTGCTGGGGCGCGGCACCGACTGCGACCTGCGCCTGGTGGACAACGGTGTCTCACGTCACCATGTGGAGATCCGGGTCGACGGCGAAGAGGTCATCCTGGAGGACAAGGGGTCCACGAACGGGACCTTCGTCAACGGACAGCAGGTCAGGCAGGCCAGGCTGGTGGACGGGACCCGGATCAGCCTGGGCCGTACCACGATGACCTTCCGCCGGGACTGACCACCCGGCCCCGATCAGTCGGACGATCTGGCCGAACCGGACCGCAACCAACCGCCCCGATTCGGCGTCTGAAAGGTCGTTGTCCGAGCCAGGCCTGGTATGGACCTGTGTCGGAACTCCGGCCGGGCGGGTAGTCTCCGCGATGACCTGACCGATCGGGGAGAATGGCCGCGCCCGGCTGGGCCGCGGACCAGCGACCCAGACTCACCGACTCGAAGGTGGGGCAGAAACGGTGGCGGCGCCGATGACCGCCACCCCGGCCGAAGCACGACAGGGGCTGAAGAGCAGTTCGATGTCCAACTTGACCCTCATATTGATCAAGATCGCGTACCTCGCGGTGCTTTGGCTGTTCGTCCTCATGGCGGTCGGCGTCATCCGCACGGACCTCTTCGGCCAGTCGAAGAAGAAGCCCGGGAAGAAGAAACCCCGCTCCTCCTCGTCGCGTCCGGCCCCGCGCCGCGCCGCGTCGTCGTCCCAGGACCGACCGCAGCGTCCCCGACGCAACGAGCCCACGGTCCTGGCCGTGACCCAGGGCCCGTTGACGGGAACCACGGTCAACCTGTCCTCACAGCCCATCCTCATCGGCCGCGCCCCGGACTCGACACTGGTCATCACCGATGACTACGCCTCGGGCCGCCACGCGCGCGTCTACTCCGAAAGCGGCCGCTGGTTCGTCGAGGACCTGAACTCCACCAACGGCACCTACCTCGGCCAGCAGAAGCTGAACCGCCCCCAGCCCATCACGGTGGGTCAGCCCATCCGTATCGGCAAAACCGTCCTGGAACTGCGCAAATGACAATCGCTCTCCGATACGCGGCGTACTCCGACGTTGGATGCCTCCGCGAAGGCAACGAAGACTCCGGCTACGCCGGCCAACACCTCCTCGCGGTAGCCGACGGCATGGGCGGTTACGCGGGCGGTGAGGTGGCCAGCTCCATCGCCATCTCGTCCATCCGCCAGCTCGACACCCAGGACGACCCCAGGTCCGAGGAGATGGCCGAGGTCCTCCAGCGCGCGGTCGAGCGGGCCAACGAGTCGCTCGCCATCCGCATCCGGCAGGAACCCCAGCTGGAGAACATGGGCACGACCCTGACCGCCATGCTGTGGTCGGGTTCCCAGGTCGCCCTGATCCACATCGGCGACTCCCGCGCCTACCTGCTGCGCGGTCCGCGCTTCGAGCAGATCACCCACGACCACACCCTGGTGCAGACCCTCGTCGACGAGGGCAAGATCACCGAGGAGGAGGTCGCCACCCACCCGCAGAGGTCGCTGATCCTGCGCGCGCTGGACGGCAAGACCCCGGTCGACCCCGACATCTCCATCAGCAAGGCGAAGGTCGGCGACCGCTACCTGCTCTGCTCCGACGGCCTGTCCGGCGTCGTCAGCAAGAAGACCATCCACGAGACGCTCGTCGCGGAGACCGACCCGCGCGGGGCCGCCAAGAAGCTGATCGAGCTGGCCATCCGCGGCGGCGGCCCGGACAACATCACCGCGGTCGTCGCGGACGTCATCGAGACGGACACCGACCGCGAGGGTCCGACCAACGTCTCCCACACGGTGGGCGCGGCCGACCAGCGCGACGAGTCGACGGGGCCGAACGAGACCAGCCCCGCCAGACGGGCGCAGGAGCTGCGCGGCGCCGGCGGCGACACCGCCGAACTCGACCCGGTCCGGGAGAACGCCCAGAACCAGGACCCCGCCTACGGCGCCCCCTACGAGGAGCGCTCGTACGACACCCACGACGACTACGACGCGCCGCCCTCGCGTGGCCGGGACGCCGAGCCCGAGTACCGCACGCGCAGCTGGTGGCCGATCATCGTGGTCTTCATCGTGGTGGTGGCCCTGATCGCGGGCGGCGGTTACTACTTCGGCCGCCAGTACGTGGAGAGCCAGTTCTACGTGGGCCTGTCCCCGAACGGGGAGACGGTCAGCGTCTACCAGGGCATCGACACCGACATCGCGGGCATCAGCCTCTCCGACGAGGTCGAGACGACCGATCTCCAGGTGGGGTCGCTCTCCGAGGCCGACCAGGAACTGGTCAGGAACACCATCACGGTCGACGACCGTGCCGACGCCACCCGCGTCGTCGGGGAGCTGGAGGAGGCCGCCGACGGCGCCGCCTCGAACGGTTCCACGACGGGCGGCGCCAACAGGGAGACCGAGACCGAGGAATCGGGGTGACCCTGTGAGTACCACCGCGCCCGAGGCGCCCACGGCACTCCCCCCGATCCAGCGCCGCAACGCGGAACTGGTCCTGATCGGGATCACCATCCTCATCACCATGGGTGCGATGGCGATCTCGGGTCTGAACCTCAACGGCCAGGTCCCCGGCGCCATGTGGGGCTACGGCCTCATCTTCGGAGCCCTGGCGCTCGCCACCCACGTGGCACTGCGCTTCATCGCGCCCTACGCCGACCCCCTCATCCTTCCGTGCGCGCTCTTCCTCAACGGCATCGGCGTCGCGATGATCTGGCGTCTGGACGCCGCGGACTCCGGCGAGATCGAGCACGCGGGCGTCGGCATGCAGCTGATCTGGACCGCGGTCGGCATGGTGATGTGCATCGCCCTGCTGTTCTTCCTCAAGGAGCCGCGGGTCCTCCAGCGCTACACCTACATCAGCGCGCTGGCCGCACTGATCCTCATCGCCCTGCCGATGATCCCGGGTCTGGGCGTCTCCGAGTACGGCGCCCGGCGGTGGATCGGCATCGCGGGCCGCACCATCCAGCCCTCCGAGTTCGCCAAGATCGCCCTGGTGATCTTCCTGGCGTCCTACCTGGTCACCAAACGGCAGGTGCTGTCGTTGGCGGCCCGGCAGGTGAAGATCGGCCGGTTCAAGATCCTTGACCTGCCGCGCGCCCGTGACTTCATGCCGATGGTCGTCGGCTGGGTCGCGGCGATCGGTCTGCTGGTCATCACCAAGGACCTCGGCACCTCACTGCTGCTCTTCGGCACCTTCCTGGCGATGCTGTACGTCGCCACGCAGCGCTCCTCCTGGGTGATCATCGGCCTGACCGTGTTCCTCGGGGCGGCCGCGCTCGCCTTCCAGCTCTTCTGGCACTTCCGCCAGCGCGTCGACATCTGGTTCAACGCCTTCGACCAGGAGGTCTACGACCGTCTGGG
The DNA here is from genome assembly GCF_001083815.1 of Nocardiopsis sp. SBT366. NCBI lineage: Bacteria > Bacillati > Actinomycetota > Actinomycetes > Streptosporangiales > Nocardiopsidaceae > Nocardiopsis > Nocardiopsis sp. SBT366. The sequence continues at coordinate 44,825 of NZ_LAVM01000036.1, forward strand.
CGGCAGCATGCAGCTGGTCCAGGGCCAGATCGGCATGGCGTACGGCGGACTGTTCGGCACCGGCATGGGCGGCGGCCAGGCCCACAACATCTTCGCCGCGGACAGCGACTTCATCCTGGCCTCCCTCTCGGAGGACCTGGGGCTGACCGGCCTCATGGCGATCCTGATCGTCATCTTCATCCTGGTGGAGCGGGGCATGCGCATCGCCCTGGCCTCCCGTGAGCTGTTCGTCAAGATGCTCGCGAGCGGCCTGGCCTTCGTCATGTGCTTCCAGGTGTTCGTGGTGCTCGGCGGCCTGACCCGGCTCATCCCCCTGACCGGTATGACCACGCCCTTCATGGCCGCGGGTGGTTCCGCCCTCATGGCCAGCTGGTTGATGATCGGCCTGTTGCTCCGGATGAGCGACAACGCGCGGCGCCCGGCGCCGCAGGCCATCCAGGACGAGGGGGCCACACAGGTGATCCAGCGATGAACACACCCATCCGACGCCTCAGCGTCTTCTCGATGATCCTGTTCGCCGCCCTGATGGTCCAGCTGACCTACATCCAGGGGTTCCAGGCCGAGGCCATCCGCGACGACCCGCTGAACGCGCGCCAGTACACCGAGCGCCTCAGCGAGCAGCGCGGACCGATCGTGATCGGTGACGAGAACGTCGCCTCCTCCACGAACATCTCGGAGGAGGGTGACCCGGCCCGCTACCAGCGCGAGTACGTCGGCGGCAGCATGTACACCCCCGTCGTCGGCTCGTTCCGCCGGTTCGGCGCCTCGGGGATCGAGTACACGGAGAACGCGCTGCTGGACGGCAGCGACGACCGTCTCGCCGTGCGCAACTTCCGCGACATCATCACCGGCCGCGAGCCCGAGGGCGCGCGGATCGAGCTGACCATCGACCCGGCTGTGCAGGAGGCCGGTTACCAGGGCTTCGAGGCGCTGGGCAAGAACGGCTCCGCCGTGGCCCTGGACCCGAGCACCGGGGCCATCCTCGGTTCGGTCTCCTACCCGTCCTACGACGGCAACGACGTCTCCAGCATCACCGACGTCACCGAGGCCAACGAGAACTACGTGGCTCTGGAGAACGACCCCAACCAGCCGCTGCTCAACCGGGCGCTGCGCGAGCGCTACCCTCCGGGTTCGACGTTCAAGATCGTGACGGCCGCCGCCGCCATCGAGCACCTGGACGCCGGCCCCGACAGCACCATGGACGCCCCGGACGTCCTGGAGCTGGGGCACTCGCTGCCCAACGCGACGCCGGGCGGCACCTGCAACGGCGGGCAGCCGGACACCCTGGCCCACTCCATCCAGATCTCCTGCAACACCTCGATGGCCAACTGGGCGATCGAGATGGGCGGGGAGGCCCTGGCGGACCAGGCCTCGGCGTTCGGCTTCTCCAAGACGCCCGACGAGCGCGACACGCTCACTGTGCCCATGGACGTCGTGCCGAGCCTGGCGCCGGTCGAGGACGACCGCAACATCCTGGGGCGCGCGGGCATCGGGCAGTCCAACGTCGAGGCGACGCCGCTCCAGATGGCCATGGTCGCCGCCGGTGTGGCCAACTCCGGCGAGGTCATGCACCCGTACCTGGTCGACTCCGTGCGCGACGCGGACCGCTCGGTGGTCACCCAGACCACTCCCGAGATCCACAGCCAGGCGATGAGCGCCAGCACGGCGTCCACCCTCACGGACATGATGGTCCTGGTGACCGGCCCGGACGGGTCCGGCACCAACGGCGCCATCCGGGGCATCGACGTCGCGGGCAAGACCGGTACCGCCGAGACCGGCGGTGAGAACGGAACGCACAACTGGTTCATCGGATTCGCACCCGCGGACGACCCGCAGGTCGCGGTCGCCGTGGTGATCGAGCACGGCGGCGGCAGCGGTGGCGAACTCGCCGCGCCGATCGCCCGCCAGATGATGGAGGCAGTGGTCCAGTAGTGAGCGCCTACGAGCCGTCTTCCCATAACGGCCCCGGTGGACTGGCCGGGGCCGTTCTGAGCAACCGTTACCGCCTGGAGGAGCAGATCGGCTCCGGCGGTATGGGCACCGTGTGGCGGGCGACCGACACACTGCTCAACCGTTCCGTCGCGGTGAAGCTGCTGCACCCGGCCCAGATGGCCGAGCCGACGGCACGAGAGCGCTTCCGGACGGAGGGCAGGATCACCGCCGGTCTGTCCCACCCGGGCATCGCCCAGGTCTTCGACTACGGCGAGGAGGAGGGCCGCGCGTTCCTGATCATGGAACTCGTGGTCAGCGAGCCGCTCTCGCAGGTCCTGCGCGAGCAGGGCCAACTCAGCTCCGACCAGACCCTGGACTTCGTGTGCCAGGCGGCCAAGGCGCTCGCCGCGGCGCACGCCCGCGGTGTGGTGCACCGCGACATCAAGCCGGGCAACCTCCTGGTGACCGAGGACGGCCAGCTCAAGCTGACCGACTTCGGTATCGCCCGGGGCAACACCTCGGTGACCCTGACCCAGACCGGCATGGTGATGGGCACCGCCCAGTACATCTCGCCCGAGCAGGCGTCGGGGCGGCCCGCAAGTGCCGCCTCCGACGTGTACGCGCTCGGCGTGGTGGCCTACGAGTGCCTTGCGGGGACGCCCCCGTTCACCGGGGACAGCCCGGTCGCCCTGGCGCTCGCGCACACCCGCGACGATCCGCCCGAGCTGCCCGAGTACGTTCCGGCCGACATCGACGAGCTGGTCTTCTCGATGTTGCAGAAGGACCCGGAGGACCGCCCCTCCTCCGCGGGCGAGGTCGCGCACCTGGCCGCGGTCATCCGCTCCAACGCGGGCACCGGGCCGCCCACCCCGTCCACCGGTTTCCATGGCATGGCGCAGACGATGGTGGTCGGTTCCGTGCCGGACGGCGGTCCCCGTACCGGACCGTCCGGAACCGTGCGGCGAACCGCCGGGCAGTCGGCCGTAACCCCTGTTCAGGGCGGCGATTCGGCTAGTCTGGCCGAGGGTTCGGGCACGGAGCGACGCATCCGGACCCCCGTGGTGTTGGCCGCGGTGGCCGCGACCATCCTGATCGTGGCCGCGGCCGTGGCGGGGTTCGTCTTCAGCCCGGACCGCGACACCCAGAATGTCAACGACAGCACGAAGCCCCCGACCTCCGAGGTCTCCCCCTCGCCCACCCCCAGTGAGGACGAGGACGAGGACGAGGAGATCGAGCCCCATGTGCCGGTGGACGACACGCCGCACTGGACGCCCGATCCTGGCGGCTGGGAGGAGACGGAGAGCCCCCTGCCCGATGAGGGCGAGGAGGAGCCGACCCTCCCCGAGGACGACGAGAGCGACGGGTCCGAGGAGGATCCCGGCACCGACGAACCGGCACCCGACCCGGAGACCCCCGGCGACGGCGAAGGCGGGGGCAACGAACCCCCGCCCGGATCGGGCGGTGGCAACAATCCTCCGTGAAGAGGGAACGAGCCAGAGACGATCAGGGTAGGCGGCGGCCCTCGGGCGGCTTCCGGATGACACGAGGATGAGTGCACGACATGTCCCAGCCCCGGCTTCTCGGCGGCCGCTACGAACTCGACACGGTGGTCGGGCGCGGTGGCATGGCCGAGGTACACCGCGCACGCGACCTCCGGCTCGACCGGCTCGTCGCCATCAAGACGCTCCGCCACGACCTGGCACGAGACCACGTCTTCCAGGCGCGCTTCCGCAGGGAGGCGCAGTCGGCGGCGTCCCTGAACCACCCGGCGATCATCGCGGTGTACGACACCGGTGAGGACATGGTCGACGGGGTCTCCCTCCCGTACATCGTCATGGAGTTCGTGGACGGGCGCACGCTCAAGGAGCTCCTGGACGACGACCGCAAGCTGCTGCCGGAGCGTTCGGCGGAGCTGGTGGACGGCATCCTCAAGGCCCTGGAGTACAGCCACGACAACGGGATCGTCCACCGGGACATCAAGCCCGCCAACGTGATGCTGACCAAGAACGCCGAAGTCAAGGTGATGGACTTCGGCATCGCCCGGTCGATGGACGACAACCAGGCGACGATGACCCAGACCTCCCAGGTCATCGGCACCGCGCAGTACCTCTCCCCCGAGCAGGCGCGCGGCGAGCGGGTCGACCCGCGCAGCGACATCTACTCGACCGGCTGTGTGCTCTACGAGCTGCTCACCAACCGGCCGCCGTTCACCGGCGACTCCCCCGTCTCGATCGCCTACCAGCACGTCCGCGAGGACCCGGTGCCACCGTCCGATCTGGACGGGCAGATCCCGGAGTGGCTGGAGGACGTCACCCTCCGCGCGATGACCAAGGACCGCGAGGAGCGCTACCAGAACGCCGCCGAGATGCGCGCGGACATCCAGCGCGGTCTGGCCGGGATGCCCACCCAGGCGGGCACCATGGCGATGGCCGCGGCCGGTGCGACCACCGCGATGCCGCCCGCCGGCGACGACCGGTACGACGACTACGACGATGACGACTACGACGACTACCGGGACGAGAAGAAGCGCGGCGGGGGCAGGGCGGCCCTGTGGGCCCTGCTGGCCCTGGGCGTGATCGGCTCGATCATCCTGGTGTTCTTCCTGATGAACCAGAACAGCACGGAGGACGTCCCGACGATGGCCGTTCCCGACCTGGCCGGGAGCACACTGCCGGAGGCGGAGGCCGAGCTCACCGAGGACGGGTTCGAGAACTTCCGCTCCGAGCAGAGGGCCGACGACGAGATCGAGGAGGGGACGGTCATCGAGACCGACCCCTCGGCCGGATCGGAGATCGAGGCCACCACCTCCATCGTCGTCTACGTCTCCTCCGGCCCCGGGGCCGTGGAGGTCCCGAACGTGGAGAACCAGTCGGAGGCCGACGCGCTGTCGACGCTCAACGACGCGGGCTTCGAGAACGTCGCCACCGACCGCAGGGCGAACGACAGCATCGCCGAGGGCAACGCGGTGGGAACCGAGCCTGACTCCGGCACGGACGCCGACCCCTCCGAGGAGATCACGCTGATCATCTCCTCCGGTCCCGACCAGGTGGGTGTGCCCGACCTCCAGAGGATGACGCGCGAGCAGGCGGAGAACGCGCTCAGCTCCGCCGGGCTCAGCGGTGACTTCCAGGAGCAGGAGAACGGCGACGCCCCGGAGGGCACCGTCATCAGCCAGTCGCCCTCCGCCGGGCAGAACGTGAACACGGGGAGCACGGTGACCGTGACGCTGGCGGTGGCCCCGGCCGAACAGCCCACCGACCCCGAGGAGCCCACGGACCCGGGCGAGCCCACCGATCCCGGGGAGTCCGACGGCCCGACCTTCCCGGACTTCCCGGGCCCGGGGGACGACTTCGTCTTCCGCAGGGACTAGGACGAGGCCGACACGACGGCGGGCGGGTGCTCCGAGGAGCCCCGCCCGCCGTCGTGTGCGCTCCGGGAGCCCGAGGCGTTGGGCTATTGGAACCATCCTCCAGTGACGTGCGCCCCACCCGACCCGTAGACTGTGTTCGTTCCGAACCGCCGCTAATCCTTGGAGCAACGACCGTGCCCAAGTCCCGCAACGACCGCAAGAAGAAGGCTGTCTACACGCCGCCTCCTTCCAAAGAGAAGCCGAAGGTCAGTCCGCGTTGGCTCGTGCCGACGATGCTGGGGTTCTTCATCCTGGGCATTCTCTGGATCGCGGTCTACTACATCGCGGGTTCCCAGGTGCCCTACATGCAGGACTGGCACAACTGGAACCTGCTGATCGGCTTCAGCGGGATCATCATGGCCGTCATCCTGTCCACGCGCTGGCACTGACCCCCCGTCGCGCACCGCGCGGCACCCCCTGACCCGAGCGGTCCGACAACGGCGCCAACGTCCCCCGTGGGCGTTCCACCTGCCTTGATCAGGTTTTCCACAGGGTTATCCACAGGCTGTGGGTAGCTCTGTTCGCATGCCCGGAAACGGAACCGACCACCGGCGTCCCGGGGGGCCCTGGCACCAGGAAGGCCCCCGGAGGACTTCACATCCTCCGGGGGCCTTCCTGGTGCCGACCGAGTCGGCTCAGACGGACAGCACCGAGAACCAGAACGACGGCGCCAGGAACAACAGCACGATCAGCAGGACCACGAAGGCCACCACGAGGACCGTGTGCGTCAGGGTCCGCCGTCCCTCCCGACCCGACGAACCGGACGGCAGGTGGGCGAAGACCGCGCCGAGGGCCAGCCCCGCCACGAGACCGCCGATGTGCGCCGTCCAGGAGATGCCGGGGACCAGGAACGTGATCCCCAGGTTGAGCGCCAGCAGGACCAGGATCATCCGCATGTCCAGCCGGAGGCGCCGGCCGATCACGAAGACCGCCCCGAAGAGGGCGAAGATCGCGCCGGAGGCGCCCACCGAGAGCTGACCGGGAGCGAAGAGCGCGCTCATGACGGACCCGGCCAGGGCGCCCGTGACCCACAGAGCGATGAACCGGCCGTGCCCGAGCCAGCGTTCCAACTGCTGCCCCAGGAGATACATCGCGTAGCCGTTGAACAGCAGGTGCATGACACCGCCGTGCAGGAAGGCCGCGGTGATCAGCCGGTACCACTCGAATTGCAGGATCGCGGCGAAGCCGTGCATGCCGAACTCGACGACCAACGGTGACCGCCCGGCCTGGCCGACCGGGTCGGAGGTGCCCAGCTGAACGAGGAAGCCCACCGCCATCAGCGCCAGGATCGTCCAGGTCACATAAGGCTTCTGGACGACCCGGCCGCCGAAGGTGGTCCGTGCGGACCGCACGCTCCGGTTCCCCTCCGCCACGCACTCGGGGCACTGGAACCCGACAGACGCCTCGACCATGCAGTCCGGGCAGATCGGCCGCGAGCACCGGGTGCAGCTGACACCGGTCTCCCGGCCGGAGTGCCGGTAGCAGGTACGAGGTGTTCCCGGCTCGGAACCGGGTTCGGACGGGCTTCCTGGCGGAGGGGGATACGCGGTCATGGGTGGGTCGTCACTCCTCTGGGTCTCACCGCTGTGGTTCCAGATCTAGCGGGTGATCTCGACGCTGTTGATCACCACGTCCTCGTGGGGACGGTCCTGCGCGTCGGTCGAGACCTTGGTGATCTCGTCGACGACGTCACTGCCCTCGACGACCTCGCCGAAGATGGTGTGACGGCCGTTGAGCCAGTACGGCTCACCGACGGTGATGAAGAACTGCGAACCGTTGGTGCCCGGGCCCGCGTTGGCCATGGCCAGCAGGTACGGACGGTCGAAGCTCAGGTCCGGGTGGATCTCGTCCCCGAACTTGTAGCCGGGGCCGCCGCGACCGGTGCCCAGCGGGTCCCCGCCCTGGATCATGAAGCCGTCGATGACGCGGTGGAAGACCGTGCCCTCGTACAGGCTGCTGTTGGACGGCTTGCCCGTGCTGGGGTCCACCCACTGCTTGGAGCCGTCGGCCAGCCCGACGAAGTTGGCGACCGTCTCCGGCGCCTGCTCCTCGAAGAGCTTGACGACGATGGTTCCCTTGGAGGTGTTCAGCCGCGCGGTGGGCTGACCCGTGGAGTCCGACACCTCAGTGCCTTTCGGTCGAGTGAGATTTACGTGCTCACGTTACCCGTCCGTCCACCGCGTTTCGCCTGAACCCGATCGGCCCCTTGACGGTGTCGAAACGTAGATCACAGACGCAGAGGACGTATGTTGAGATAACACCCGGATAACGGGGAAGGACGACGGGAAGCCGCCCGGGGGGCCGCACGCGTCGGCCACCGGGTGGAGGAACCCAACGAACCTGAGATCGATCGAAGGAGCTGACGACGTGCCTATCACTGCCAAGCGTCGCAAGGCACGCAAGGAGGCCGAGGCCAGCCTCGCCCGCTTGCAGGACCTGGCCAAGGAGCAGGCCGACCGTTTCGGCCCGTACGCGGACCAGGCACGGGACCAGGCGGCGCTCAGGCTCCTCCAGGCGCGTGGATGGACCGCTCCTCGGCTGGAGACCGCCGCGCTCCGTGTCGAGGACACTGTGGCGCCCAGGGTGGCCGGGCTGCTGACCACGGCCGCGCAGCGGATCGACCCGAAGCCGACTCGCCGCGGGCTGCGGCTGCTCCGGCGCGGGAACCGCCGTGTGCCTCGAGGGGTGCTGATCGGTGGCGCCGCCGTGGTCGGCGGCGTGATCGTGTACTCGCTCATCCGGATGCGCCAGGCCTCACAGGACGCCGAGTGGCAGGAACACCTGGACCAGGCTCGCGAGCAGGTCCGTGAGACCCGTGAGCACCTGGAGGAGAAGGCCTCGGACGCCGCCGACACCGCGACCGAGACCGCCAAGGCCACCAAGGCCAAGGCGAAGGAGACGGTGCGCGCCGCCAAGAAGGACTGACGTCCCGGACCTGACATCCCCCTCCCGGTGAGGGCGGAGCCCCTCCGGGAGGGGCCCGCCGACCGGTGCGTTCTGTGAGCCGCGTCGAGGTCTCGGCGCGGCCTCAGTCGTGTTCGGGTCAGTTGTCCTTGATCAGGCGGTACACCAGCGGGTACTTCCAGCTCCGGCCCATCAGGGCCCCGGCGGCGGCGATGATCGGCAGGATGAACCAGCCGAGGAAGATACCGACCAGGACGAGGGCCGGTAGCACCAGCCAGACCAGCAGGAGGCTCGCGATCGCGCCGACGAGGCAGAAGAGTTGGAAGTTGAGCGCCTCCATGGCCTGTCGCCGCAGGTAGGGCGACAGCTCCCCGCCGATGAGCAGCAGTACCAGCGGGGCCAGGAAGGGCAGGAAGAAAGCGGACAGGTGTCCGGCGGCCGCCCCGACCTTCTCCACCGGGTTGTCGGTGGTCAGCTGCGGCTCCTTCTCCCCCTTGCCCTGCTGCGGGCCGGTGGCCCCGCGGGCGTTCCCGGTCCCGCCGGGCGAGACGCGGACCCCCAGGTCGGCCGTGAGCGGCACGAGGTCCGCGCTGACCTTGGCCCGCATGGCGTGGTCGAGCCGGTCGCCGAACTCGTCCTCGTCCAGCTGCCCCTGCGAGTACGCCTCGCGGAGCACCTCGGCCACGGCGTCGCGGTCAGCGTGGGTGAGCCGTATGTGCGGCTCGGGAACGGCGGGGCTCTGATCCCACGGGTTCCGCCTCGGCGGCTTCTGAGGGTTCTGCACGGCCATCCCCACTCCCAGTGTGCTCGGTGAGCACGGCCGTACGAGGATGACCGCGCTCCCCTCCATGATGCGGCATCACACGCGGTGCGGGTATGGGGGGCGTCCCTGATCCTCCCCTGATCCGGTCCTCCCCCCAAGGGAGGAGACCGGCATCGACTTTGGTCGGAACGCGCCACACACCGCCGCGGTCGCCGTCACGGATTGGCGCGAGCATCCCCGTGGCCGACCGTCATCCGTCCGGGCTCCCCTCCCAGACGGGTCTCACCTCACTGTCGCGCGGTGACGGGCACCCCGGGACGCGCGGGCTCCTGCTCGGTCCGCTCCTCCTCGTAGCGCCGCTCGGCGTTGGTGAGCAGGTCGAACCAGCTGGTGACGTCCTTGCGCCGACGCAGCAGGGCACGGCGCTCGCGTTCGGTCATGCCTCCCCAGACACCGAACTCGATCCGACTGTCCAGCGCCTCGGCGAGGCACTGGGTACGCACCGGGCATCCCCGGCAGATGAGCTTCGCGCGGTTCTGCGCGGCACCCTGAACGAACAGGGCGTCAGGGTCGATTTCGCGGCACTTGGCTCGGGCCGCCATCTTCTCATTCCACATGTTGCCCCACTCCCAAGATCAGCATGTGTGGTGATCGAATCCCACCGGAGGGCTCAGGCCTTCCGATGGACGAGGAACAGCGGACCGAAGCGAGGACGGTGCACGATGCCGGGCGGGGGGCCGCGCGGCTCGCCTTCGGGGGTCGTCGTTTCGGCGCGCTGTGTTTCTCGTTGTCGTTGGTGTCGAAACTACGGATCGCCGGAGTTCACCAACAGGCCCCAAGAGGCCTATTTCTCATATGGCCCACTAGGACCATTGCCTCCTGAGGAAGTGTCATCATACACACACGGAGAGTCACCGCATGTGATACAAGCACCCCCGCGCAACCACAATGAAAGGTCGGTCTCAGACCATTCCCTGAAAACCATGATGACCTGCGACTTCACACCATCCCATGGGCGAGAGTCCCCACTGCGACAGGCGTGCCCCAACAGGACACGCTGTCACCGAACCCACCCGATCGGGCTATGCGGACCCCCCGGACAGACGTGCAGGGCAACCACACAGGTCCCCCAATTCACTCCCACACGAACGCATACATAACTACCGTTTAGTAACCTCGGGGAATTTTTCGCGAGTCCGTTCCGGAGCGTCCCATCCAATGTGACCAAAGGTCCCAGCACCGGGATTTCGGCACGAATGGCTCACGGTCCATGATTCGCGGCATCCGTTGGCCCACGGTCAAGGTCGTCCAGGACCTGATGGGCGCCGCGTGCTCCGGAGTCACCGTTGCGGCCGACAAGATCATCACCGGCAGGTCCACCCCCTCCACGGGAGCGACCGCGAGGAACCCCAGGAGCCTGGGCGGCGCGCCTGCGCGCTCTGGGTGCTCACGCGTGCGAGGAACGACGAAGCGGCCCTGTGCCAAGCACAGGACCGCTTCGGGGGTGGAGCCAAGGGGAGTCGAACCCCTGACCTCCGGTATGCAAAACCGGCGCTCTGCCAGCTGAGCTATGGCCCCAACGGGCCCGGGAACATCCAGGCCACCTGGAGAGCATACCCGCATCGCGGGGCCGCACAGCACAAAGCCGTGGGTCGCACCACGGGATTGTCGGCCCACCCACGTCTTCGTGTCACCTGGAAAGCTCTCGGCCCCTGAGCCGAAGGGCGATCAGCTCTCGCTGGCCGCGGTGGCTTCCGTCCACAGGTCGAGCTCGGCGCGGTCCGCCTGGATCTTGCGGTAGACGGCGAAAGCCCCGAGGGCCACCAGCGCCAGAACGATGATCTTCTTCACTGTCCGGACCCTTTCACTGTTGGAAAACCGGTCGTACGCACGGGCTCCCTGAACGAGAGCCCCGTGGGCAACTTTATGAGGTTGTCACCTAGCAGACTAGCAAGCCATGGCGGGCGGTCCCTGCCATGGTGGACGGATTCACACCGTCTTCTTCCGCTGATCCGCCCTGAGGGGGTTCCGCACGGTCAGGTCAACAGCGCCATGCGCCCCAGAATCCCGACCGTGGACTGGGGGGAGGCCGCGATCCGGGTGAGTTCCTCCCAGACCCTCCGGCACGAACGGAGCGCGTCCTCAGCCTCGACGATCCCTCCGCCCTGGGTGGAGTCCACGTACGCGAGGTCGGCCTCGTCCTCCTCGAACTCGAGTATGGAGAAGGGTCCCGCGAACCCCGGATGGGGTCCCGCGGACGTCGGCAGCAGCTGGACCGTCACATGCGGCTCGGCGGCCAACTCGACGATCCTCCTCGTCTGCCCGCGCAACAGGCCCAGATCACCGGAGACGCGTTGGAGGGCGTCCTCCTCGACGACCGCGTGGTAGTGCCCCAGGGACCCGGAGTCGAGGATCTCCTGGCGTTTCAGATACGCGGCCACCATCCGCTCCGCCGCGTGCTCCCCGTGCCCCAGGCGCCGAGCCAGGGCGGCCGTGTAGTCCGGCGTCTGGAGGAGATCAGGCACCAGGATGCCCGCGTAGGACCTCAACGACACCGCTCCGGCCTCGTTCCCCACGTAGGCCGACGACAGCACGTCCTCGTACTCGGTCCACCAGGGCCGCAGGCGCGACTCCCGAACCAGCGTCAGGATGGCCTCCCGCTGTCCCCCGGTGACCCCGTACAACCTCAGCAGCGCGGCGATCTCCATGACCGAGGGCCACTTGCGGATACCCGTCTCGATGTGACCCAGCTTGGCCGGCGACCACTCCAACTCCTCCGCCACGTCGTTGAGGGTCATGCCCGCCTGGACACGGCGACGTCGGAGTTCGGCGGACAGTCGCCGTCGGCGAACAGTGGGGCTGGTCATAGCACTGATCCAATGACGCAGAGTGTCGGGTCTATCAGCGAAACACGACACCTAGCATCTAGCAATGAGTTTCTAGAAAAGAGCGACCGATTCGATGCATTACGAGACGGACCTCAATGCCAAAACCGAAGGTTTGTTACGATAAGTAACCACATCCGCAACACGAACCCACAGTTGAAAAGCGCGTACGATGCTTGAGGGCGTACCCGCACACATAGAGGAAACCCATGAGCTACCCGCTTGACGACGCAGAGCAGTTGATCGCGAACGCGGAGGCCCAGATGCCACCCAGCACCCGGTCACGCCTGATCGCGAAACTCCGCATGGGTAAGCACATCGACGACGCCGCCAAGGAGCTGGACATCAGCCCCAAGCAGGTCTTCTCGACGGCGCGAGTCCTCAAGCCCTTCGGCGAGCAGCTCGACGCCACACTCACGAGCCAGCGCGATCCCTCACTCCCCCACGGCAGCGTCACCGGCTACAACAAGCGCTGCCGCTGCCCCGAGTGCCGCGGCGCCCTCCAACAGCGGGTCTGAACCACTCCGTCCTCATCTGGCCACCTCTCCCACCTGCGTCAACGAACCGTTAACCCAGACTTCTCCAACCAATACGCCGAACAGAGGCTTACGGACGTGGAAGTTGGGGAGACCGCTGAACATGAACGAGCACGTGGACTGGTCGACGTTGAGCGAGGACGACTTCGTTGCGCTGCTGCGGCAGCTCATCGACACACCTGAAGCCGACGAGGACTGAGCACCGCAGGTGCCCATCACCCCTTAGGGGTCAGTACCTCCACCGTGCCCTGCTCCTGCACCCCAGAGGGCCCGAAGGCCACCCGCGCCCCTTCGGGGCTGGAAGCTCCACCACGCGCTGCTGCGAGGCACACCCGGGCAGCGCCCCGCACCGAAGGGACCCCGACCGTGCCGCACGGCGCCAGCCCCCTCAGACCCTGGGGGTCTGGAAACGGTCACGTGAGTGCCCTCGTTGGTGTGTGCGCCAATGCTGGGGACACGTTCTTCTGAAGCGCGTCGGTTGTCCTGGGGGTGGGTCGGCTGCGTTCCTCGCGCTCTTACATACTGCCGGAACAAGGTGCGTAGCGGCCACCGATGGCTGCCACACCAACCAGGATGAACACCGCGCTCAGGCCACCACCAGGGGCGCGGCGGTAGTAGCCCGCACGCACCAACCCCCTCGGCCACAGGGGGTTGGAAGCTTCGCCCTGCGCCGTAGTAACCCGCACGGCGCAAACCCCCTCAACCCCAGGGGGTGTGCGCGTGCAAGTGTGCAGCCGCCTCAGCCCCAGGAGGTGTGCTTGAAGCCCCGTCCCCCCTGGTTGAACCCGCACGGCGCAAACCCCCTCAGACACAGCGGGGTACAAACGTGCACTCGTGCGCCTGGTTCAGTGGTGCGGGTTGGCGGGAGTGCGGTAGGCGGCGCTCAGACGGCAGGGGTTTTCGCCAGAGGTGGGGACACGCATCTCTGGAACACGTCAGTAGTCCTGGGGGGTGGCCCGTCGCCGTACTTGGCCCTGAACTGCCAGTCGTGCACCGGTCTGCTCATCCGCCAAGTGCGGTGCGGGCACAGCACCATGCGCCAACCTCGCCCTGACCAGAGCGAATGACCCCAAGGGGTACGCAGTAACCGGCACCCGACCACCTTTAGCCAATGGGAAAAACGGGTTGGCCGTAGAACCCTCCCGCTACAGCAACCACAACCCCAGAACCCACAGCGAACACCAACCCCCACACTCAAGGCCGCGCACCCAACCAACACCCACAGCGAACAGCAACCACAGACGAACCCCCAGGTGGCCTGCGGCCCCAGGGGTTTTCACCTGCGGCCCCGCTCTGGCTACTTCCTGATCGTGTCGGTGGCCCAAGCGTTGTGCTTGGCCGT
>NZ_LAVM01000037.1:0-57513 GCF_001083815.1 Nocardiopsis sp. SBT366
GGGCGGCCCATTCTGCCAGTGCCGGGGCCGGGGCCCTTCACTCGAAGCGGTCGGGTGGGAGCCGGAAGCCGGGGTGGCGGTGTCCGATTGTCGTGGGCGGTCCGTAACCTCGCGGACACACCCACCGAAGCTCCCTGGGCCTCGCGACGCAAGACGCCTCGAGGAGGGACACCCCGCGTGCCCGTGCCTTCCCCGCGGAGTATTTCCCGCGGCCTCCGCCTGTCGGTCCCAGGGACGCGTGGCGTTGGCTGCGAACGCCTGAGGGCGCCAGTTCAGCCCCCGCCGTGGGCGTCGATGCTGGGCGGTGAGGCGTTCGTGTGGCCCACGATGTGCCTCGTTCTGGTTTGTGGCGGCGGGTAGCGTCTGTCGTGGTGACGAACGTGGGGCCCGACTTGGCGTCAGGGTCGGGCGGTTCTCGGGGTCCTCGAGTGTCCTCGCCCACAGAACCGAACCCGGTTCGGTTCAGGTGTGGCCAGGGGTTCTACCGGTCGGTAACATTGCATCATGAGCCTTGACCACCCCGCCGAAGGCTACGAGTTCGACCAGGACACCCGGGTCGACAAGCGTGCCGACGGCGAGTTCACAGCCACCCTCACCGACGGCTGGACCACGTTCACCTCGCACCCCAACGGCGGCTACGTCCTGGGGACGGCCCTCAACGCCCTGAGCCAGACCCTCACCCAGCCCGACCCCCTCGTGGTCTCCGCCTTCTACCTGCGTCCCGCCGCCCCGGGCCAGGCCGTTCTGCGCACCGAGACCATCCGTGAGGGGCGCCGCACGGCCACCGGCGCCGTCGTCGCCGAACAGGGCGGCAAGGAGATCCTGCGCGCCACCGCCACCTACGGCGACCTCACGGCGGAGGGTCGTGAGCTGCATCTGGACGGGCCGCCGGAGCTGCCCGCCCCCGAGGACTGCTACGTGCCCCCGGAATTCGCGGGCAGGCCGGAGGGCATCACGATCGCCCACCGCATCGACTACCGCTACCCCGAGCGCCCGGGGTGGCTGGACGGGAAGAAGGACGGCCAGCCCCGGACCGACTTCTGGATGCGTTTCGCCGACGGCCGTGACGCCGACGTGCACTCGCTGCCCGCCATGGTCGACTTCGCTGTTCCCGCAGTACTCGACATCGGCGAGTTCAGCACGATCACGGTGGAGCTGACCTCCCACGTGCGCGCCCGGCCCGCTCCCGGCTGGCTGGCCTGTCGGGTCTCCACCAAGCACGTATCCAACGGCCTCCACGAGGAGGACATGGAAATCTGGGACAGCGAGGGCACCCTGGTCGCCCAGGCGCGCCAGCTCGCCATGCTCCTGTGAGTTCCCGCCCCGCGACGTCCTCTTCCGTCGCGGGGCTCTTCGCAGCGGAAGCGCCCCTGGGGCAGCCTTGCCCACGGCCGCCGCTTCCATCAGAGGGCGGTAACAGAGTTCGTGGGAGTGCTCTTCGGGTTCGTCGTGTCCCGGGTGCCCGCCTCCTACCGCCCACCGCCTGGTGAGGCTCATGGATCCACGGGTGGCAGGCCCAGGATCTGCAACGTCCTGGAAGACACCTGGTTCGAACCCTTCCCTCGGATCTGCCCGGAAGTCCTGATGGTAGAAGTGTGGAGCAGGTTTGCGGATTTCATTGCTTTGCTCGAGGTGGATCGCAGTTGGGTACGAATGCGGAAAGAGCGCGGGTGCCACTCGGTGCCGTGAGTGGTGGTAATGGATAACTCGATCACCACCGGTGCGATGGTGCTTTCTCTTCCCCTCCTGCTGTGCGCGTCCGGGTGCGCACCTTCCGGAGATGTTGGTCCGGCGGCCGTCGAGCATCGTGTCCACGATGGCAAGGCCCCGTCACACCCGATACCGGCTGAGGTGTCGCAGGTGGCCTGGCAGTGGAGCACGGGTGATCGGGAGACCAGCCTCATCGATGTGCTGCCCGGTGTGTCCGGGCCCGTGATAGTGACGGGCGACGGTGCCGTCGGCCTGGACGGGGCCTCGGGTGAGGAGTTGTGGAGTTACCGGCTCGAAAGCGGGGGTCTCCGCAGCGCCCGGACGACACCTGATGGGCAGGAGGTCCTGCTGACCCTGCCTGTCAGTGAACCGGACACCGCGGTACTGCTCGACGCGGGCACCGGGCGACTGATCGCGGAACACGAGGGTGACCCGGGCAGGAACCTCGCCCGTGCCTCCGCGCTCACCTCGCACGTCGCGGTCACGGACCCCGCCCAGGAGGGCGGTTCCGTGGAGGCCTTCTCCCTGCTCGGAGGCGAGCGGGTCTGGACCTATGAGCCGCCCGCGCCCGAGGCCGGCACCGGGGTCACGGTCGAGAACGTGCTCAGTGCCGGGGAAACCGTGGTGGTCATCGCGGCCTACAACGACGGCAGCTTCGAAGACGACTCCGTCGACCTACACGAGCAGGGAATGCTCGCGGTCGGCCTCGAGGGGGAAACCGGTGAGGTCCTCTGGGAGGTGGACCAGGAGTTCGCCGATGACAGCCGACGCGTCGCCAATCACGAACTCTCCCCCGGAGCCGAAGCGCTCTTCCTGGAGGTCGGGACCGGAAACCAACGACACGAAGTCCTGATCGACCCCCAGACGGGCGAGGAGATCAGGGGCGCGGCCTACCAGAACCGGGACCGACACCCCGTCGGTTTGCTCGATGACGGCTACGCCGAGATGGCCATCGACTATGACGAAGGCACGGTCGGGTACTGGCGCATGTCCTTCGAGGGTGAGGAACTGGCCCACCTGGAGACCTCCCAGCGCCCGGCCGAGGGTGACATCGACCGCGGGCTGCTTCTCGGGGAAGGTGTGCTCCGGCCGGACTACCTGACCGACCCCGACCTGGACCGGGGATCGATGAACGTCGAGTTCGCGCGCTGGGACTCCGAGAGCGAACCCGCTGTTCTGAACGCGGACATGACCCGGAACGAGGAGTGGTGGATCAGGTCCGAGGGCAGCGCCACGACTCTTCCCGACGCTCCTCGTCTGGTCGCGGTACCCGGAGCCGTGGTCGTGACGGAGGAGAACCCGGGCCCCTGGACCGTGGTCGGCCTCACCTGACGTACCTGTTGGGTACATGGGCGCGGTCCGCGTGCCGCAGTTGCAGATGGGACGCGTTCCGGAGCATCCCCGCGCCGAGCGGGCTCGTGACCCGCTCGGCGATGGTGAAGCCTCTCCCTGTCCCCCGCATGCGTTGAGCAGGACACCGCTTTGGCCGCTACGGGGCCTACCCCTCCTCGGTGCGACGGGTGAGGCGCTCCTGGCGCTGTCGGGCGGCCTGGGCGGTGCCCAGCCCCAGACCGAAGGCGATCTCCTGCCAGGTCATGCCCCGCCCCTTGGACATGGTGAGCAGCCCCGACTCCAGCTGGTCGAACTCGGCTCGGGCCCATGGCACCAGGGTCAGCGCCGCGGTCAGGTCGTCCTGGTCCACGGAAGGGGCGCCCTCATCAGGGAGGGCGCTGCCCGCGGCCAGGTCGCTGACGCGGCGGATGGCCTCATGCGGGGACATGGGCATGCGTGTCCGGTCCCAGCGGAGGCGGTCCTCGCCGGTGGCGTGGCGTTCGGTGATGCGGAAGAGGGCCTCGTGGACGCGCTTGCGTCGGGCCTGCTCGGGGTCGGGCCGGGTGAAGGTCTCCTGTGGGTTCTCCATGCCATCACTATGCGTTGACAACGAAAAGTTGTCAACATAATGTTCAAAACAGAATGTTCATCGACTGGTCAGCCGAGGACGCCGGTTCCGCGGCCGCGAGCCCGAAGCGCGCGGACCGCACGCCCCTTCCACACCAGCCCCTGTCGGGGGGAGAACAGGTAGGCCAGGGTGAACGCGATCGCCTGGGCCAGCACGATGCAGCCGCCGGTGGACACGTTCAGGTGGAAGCTGGTGAACACGCCCACCACGGCGGCGGCCACAGCCACGGCCGCCGAGATCAGGAGCATCCGCTCGAAGCGGTCGGTGAGCAGGTAGGCGGTCGCTCCGGGGATGATCACCATGGCCACGACCAGGATGATCCCCACCGCCTGGAGCGCGACCACCACCGTCACCGACAGCAGTCCCAGCAGCAGGGTCTCCAGCAGGCGCGGGTTGACGCCGATGGCGTGGGCGTGGACCGGGTCGAAGGCGTACATGGTCAGGTCGCGGTGCTTGTACCAGACCACGACGAGCACCACCGCGGCCAGGACCAGCACCTGGAGGATGTCGGAGTCGGAGACCCCCAGCACGTTGCCGAACAGGATGTGGCTGAGGTCGGTCTGGCTGGGCACCCGCGAGATCATCACCAGGCCCAGGGCGAACATGGCGGTGAAGACCACGCCGATCACGGCGTCCTCCTTCACCCGTGAGGTGCGGTTGATCACTCCGATCAGCGCCACAGAGCCGCCCCCGAACACCAGGGCGCCCAGGGCGAAGGGCATGCCGAACATGTAGGAGAGCACCACTCCGGGCAGGACCGCGTGTGAGACCGCGTCGCCCATCAGCGACCAGCCCACCAGCGTCATCCAGCAGGAGAGCACGGCGCAGACCACGCCCGCCACGACGCTCACCAGCAGCGCCCGCTGCACGAACTCGAACCGCATCGGCACCGTGAACCATTCCACGAGCGCGATCAGGACGTCCACGAACGTCGCTCCTCACTGGGGTGGATGCCGAACGCCTCGAGGAGCACGTCCGGTAGCAGGACCTTCTCGGGTGGACCGTGCGCGATCACGCGCTGTTGGAGCAGGACGGCCTCGTCGCACAGGGCCGGTACCTGGGCCAGGTCATGGGTGGACACCAGCAGGGTGTGCCCGGTCTGGCGCAGTTGCAGGAGCAGGTCGGTGATGGTGGCCTCCGAGCGTTTGTCCACGCCCGCGAAGGGTTCGTCCAGGAGCAGCACGTCGGCGTCCTGGGCGATGGCGCGCGCGACGAAGGCGCGTTTGCGCTGACCTCCGGAGAGTGCCCCGATCTGACGGTCGGCCAGGTGGGTGAGGTCGGTGCGGGCCAGCGCGTGGTCCACGGCCTCGCGGTCGGCGGCGCGGGGGCGGCGCCTGCGGCCCATGTGCCCGTAGCGGCCCATCATGACCACGTCCCGCACCCGCACGGGGAAGGCCCAGTCCACCTGCTCGGACTGGGGGACGTAGCCGACCAGGCCCTTGCGGCGGGCGGCGGCGTTGCCCATGCCCAAAAGACGGACCCGCCCGTGGTCGACGGGGACCAGGCCGAGCACGGCCTTGAACAGGGTGGACTTGCCGGAGCCGTTCATGCCGAGCAGCCCGCACACCCGGCCGGGCTCCACGGACAGGTGGACGTCGTCCAGGGCGAGGACCTCGCCGTAGTGAACGGTGGCTCCGGTCACCTCGATGGCGGCGGTCACCGGTTCTGCTCCCTCATGGCGGTCTCCTTCCTCACTCGCCGGTCAGGCCGGCGACGATGGCCTCCGCGTCGTGGCGGAGCAGGTCGAGGTAGGTGGGAACGGGGCCGTCGGACTCGGAGAGCGAGTCGACGTAGAGCGTCTGACCCATGGCGGCGCCGGTCTCGCGGATCACGGAGCGTTGGGCGCTGTCGTTGACCGTGCTCTCACAGAACACTGTGGGCACGTCGTTGTCGCGGACGAACTCGGACACGGCGGCGATCTGTTGGGGGGTGCCCTCGCGTTCGGCGTTGACCGGCCACAGGTACTGCTCGGCGAGTCCGGCGTCGCGGGCGAGGTAGGAGAAGGCCCCCTCACAGGTCACCAGGGCTCGGGAGGACTCGGGTACCTCCGCGAGTTCGGTCTCCAGGTAGGTGCCGACCTCGGCGATCTCCTCCTTGTAGCCCTCGGCGGCCTCGGCGTAGACCGCCTCTCCTTCGGGGTCGAGGTCGGTGAGGGCGTCGCGGATGTTGTCGACGTAGACCAGGGCGTTGTCGGGGGACATCCAGGCGTGCGGGTTGGGTTCGCCCTCGTAGCCGCCCGAGGAGACGGGGATGGTCTCGATGCCCTCGCTCAGCACGGCGGTGGGGGCGTCCACGCGTTCGGTGAACTGCTGGAACCATGCCTCCAGGCCCAGGCCGTTCTCCAGGATGAGGTCGGCGTCCTGGCCGCGCACGAGGTCGTCGGGGGTGGGTTCGTAGCCGTGGATCTCCGCGCCGGGTCGGGTGAGGGAGGCGACCTCGACGCGGTCGGCGGCGACATTCTCCGCCATGTCGGCGATGACGGTAAAGGTGGTGAGGACGACGAGGCGGTCGTCGTCGCGGTCGGTTCCGGCGGAGGTGGAACAGGCGCTGAGAGCCAGGGCCAGTGTGACCCCGGGGATCACGGTGGACCAGGTGTTTGAAGAGAACCCATCTCTAAAGTTCGGCACGCCTAACTTTTACCACAAGCGGGTCAAACTGCGCATCGGGGAGCTTGCCGTAGATCGTCGAAGTCGCAAGGCGCGGGGGCCGCTCACGACGCCAACCGGGCCGCCGTCGCCGAAAGGGCCTGGACCCCGATGGCCAAGCAGGGCCACACGGGCGATCGTCACCCTCGGGGGCCTGATGTTCAACACGGGTCGGAGGAGGAGGGCCCGGGACTGGTGGCGCCGGGCCGCAGACCAAGGCGGCGCCTCGGCGATGTTCCTCTTCGGGGCATCCCTGGCCGTGTCAGGTCGGATGAGTAAGGCCGAAGACCGGTTGCGTCGGGCTGCCGACCCGGGCCACGCCGAGGCGATGGTCACCCTCGGGAGGCTGCTGGAGGACGCGGGTCAGTTCGAGGAGGCCAGGACCTGGTTGCTTCGGAACGATGCGATGGCCAGGGTCGCAGCCTTGGCGCCGCCAGGCAGTGAGTCCGACCGTTCCAGGCGACCGGTCGCGATCCGCTTCTGGGCGACTCCGCTCCGCCGGGGGACCGGCGGGGCTTTCCTGCGCCCTGGTCGGTTGGCTGCTTTGGCTCGTGGGTGGACGGGCCGCCTGGGGAGGGGTGACTGGTCGGTCCGTCGACCCACCGTCACCGCTCCGCGGCCCGTCTGCCCTCATTCGCCGGTAGGCCCCTGGTGCTCACGGATTCCGTCGAGGAGGAAGGTGGTGCGGCGGTCGTAGGCGTCGCGGGGCGGGCGGGCGCCGTGTTTGAGTGCGAGCGCGGTGTCGACGATGAGCGCGTGGAGGTCATCCGTCGTGAACTCCGGTCGCAGGACTCCGGCGGCGTGACCAGCGGAGACGAGTTCGTCGTAGATCTCGCCCGCGACCCGGCATATGTCCATGAGCTGCTGGGAGTGGGGGTACTCCTGAAGCAGGACGTCGTTGGCGGTGGGTTGGCGGTACTGGAGGTCGCGGATCGCGGTGACGTAGTACGCGATCCGCTCCCCCGCGTCGTCGAGTGCCCGAGCGTGGTCGATCACGGCACGGAGCTCACGCGCGACGACCTCTTCGATGACGGCTTCGATGAGTCCGATCCGGCCGCCGAACCTGTTGAAGATCGTCGCCTTGCTCACCCCCGCGGCCCTGGCCACCTCTTCCAGCGGCACGCTCAGGCCTCGCCCCCGGAACGCACCGATCGCGGCGTGACGGATCTGCTCGGTGTTGCGCTGGGCATCGGCGCGCAGCCGGGGCCTCTCGGATGCCGCACCGCTCATGGTTCCCACCGCTCCCCGCTGCTCCGACCGTAACTTGACTGCGTTGGTCAGGTTATCTAGCGTCGTTGCCAACGTGAAACTGACCCCGCTGGTCAACTTGAGGGAAACGGTGCCACTGGACCACCTCCAGTGCGGGCACACACTGCGGGCACACAGCGAAAGGCCACCAGCATGATCGTTGTCACCGGCGCCACCGGCACCCTCAACGGGGCCACCGTCGAACACCTCCTCGAACGCGTGCCCGCCGACCGGATCGGTGTCAGCGTGCGCGACGTCTCCAGAGCCCAGCTCTTCGCGGACCGCGGCGTGCGCGTGCGTCAGGGCTCCTACGAGGAACCGGCCGCCCTGCGGGACTCCTTCGCTGGTGCCGACCAAGTGCTCCTGGTGTCCGGGAACGACCCGACCGCCGACATGGTGGGTCTGCACCGCAACGCGATCGAGGCAGCCGTCGCGGCCGGCGCCCGGAGGATCCTGTACACCAGCCAGCATGGTGCCGCGATCGACGGCCCCTACCCTCCGGCGGCCGTTCACGCCGCCACCGAGGCGATCCTCGCCGATTCCGGTGTCGCATGGACCTCCCTGCGCTACGGCTTCTTCGCCCACAGCTTCGCCTCCATGCTCGGGCCGTGGCGGGAGACCGGGGTGATCACGGCACCGGCCGACGGGCCCGTCCCATGGACCTCCCCCGCCGACCTGTCCGAGGCCACGGCGGTCGTTCTCTCCGGTGAGCGCTCCCTCGACGGGGCCGCCACCCTGATCGCCGGAGAGGCCGTCACTCTCGAGGACTTCGCGGCGATCGCCTCCGAACTCGGCGGGCACCCCGCCGAACGCGTCGTCGTGGACGACGAACAGTGGGTCGCCGACCAGACGGCGAACGGTGATCCGGAGCAGGCGGCCCGCTTCATGCTCACCATGTTCCGCGCGACCCGCGAGGGGTACTTCGCGCAACCGGACCCGCTGCTGGCCGAACTCCTCGGCCGTGAACCCCGGGGCGTCGCCGACCAACTCGCCGAGCAGGTCGGGGCGTGAGGGGCTCGGGTGGTGGGCGAGGGAAAATCACCCTCTGACCACCGTCCCGAACCGGGGGCACCGGGCGGGGTGCTGCGATCCGAACCGGTGGCCTTCGCCCGCAACCAGGGCACGTCCAACGGCCCGTCCCACAACAGCCTCGCCGTCGACACCGGCCGGTCCTGAACGGCCCGAGCCCCACGAGGAGACCTCTTGAGCTTCGACACACCCAACGGCACCCGTGGCGTCCAGATGCCGCCCGCTGAGCAGATGCGGCAGATGAACGCCGGGGTGATCGCCGACATCCGGGCCGGCGGCAGCGGCCCCGAGGGAATGAACGCCCTGGTGCTGACCACGATCGGCCGCAGGTCCGGGGAGGAACGCCACACGCCGGTCGCCTACTTCCCGCTGGGCGACGGCTCCTACGTCATCGTCGCCTCCGCGGCCGGGTCCGCCAAGCAGCCGCTGTGGTACCGCAACCTGGCCGCGGCCCCCGATCGAGTGCGGGTGGTGGTCGCCGGAGCCGAGTTCCCCGTCACGGCCGAGGAGCTGGCCGGGGACGAACGCGACCGCACCTGGAACCAGATCACCACGGTCTCCCCGGCGTTCGCCCAGTACGAGCAGGACACCGACCGCACGATCCCCGTCATTCGACTCCGTCCCGTAGCCAGGGCGCAGGGCTGAGAGAAGCCGAGGGAACGGTGACCGGTAACCGGCGTCCGTTCCATCCCGGGGGTTCCCGGGCCGACCCAGCTGGCAGGGGTCCGCTCCGCACCGCGGACCCCTGCCACGCGCACCCCCCGTTCCAGGAGCGGAGCGCGACCGCTTGACGGGGACGGGACGCGACCGAACGCGGAGTTCCCGCCTGCGGGTGTTCCTTTCGGGCCGACGGCAACCCCGTTACAGCCATTGCAGTCATGACTGCAATGGCTGTAATCTGCCCGCATGAACGAACCCACCGAGGACGAACTGGCCTTCGTCGACGACGTCGCCGTGTTCTTCGAACGCGAGGGCCTGCCGCTGATCTCCGGCCGGGTCATCGGCTGGCTGCTGATCAGCGACCCGCCCGAGCAGAGCGCCGCACGCCTGGCCGAGGTGCTCCAGGTCAGCCGCAGCTCCATCAGCAGCGCGACCCGCATGCTCACCCCCAGCGGTCTGGTCGAGGGGGTGCGCAAACGCGGCGAGCGCCAGGAGTACTTCCGGATCGCCGCCGACGGCTGGAGCCGCATGCTGGAGCGCCGCTACGCCCTGGCCACCAGCTTCCGTCAGGTCACCGAACGCGGACTCAGGGCCCTGGAGGACGCCCCACCCGAGCGCCGCGAGCGCCTGGCCAACGTCCACGAGCTCTACGGGTTCCTGGAGACCGAACTCCCCGCCATGCTCCAGCGCTGGCGCGACCGACGTGAGGACCACACATGAGCGGCCCCGACTTCCACCGAGAGCACGTGGCCCTTCCCGAGGGGCGCCTGAGCGTCATCGTCGAGGGCCCCGAGGACGCCCCGCCGGTGCTGCTGCTGAGCGGCGCGGGAGTGGACAGCGCCACCATGAGCTGGCGCCACCTCATCCCCGACCTCGCCCGGGACCACCGGGTCATCGCCCCGGACTGGCCCAAACAGGGGCTGAGTACCCCGTGGAACGGATTCGCCGACCACGCCGCCCTCCAACGCTGCGTGCTCGCGACCCTGGACCAGTACGGCGTCGAGCGGGCCGCCGTCGTCGGGATGTCCCAGGGCGGCGCGATGACCCTCGCCACCGCCATCGACCACCCCGACCGCGTCGAACGCCTCGTGGCCATCGCTCCCGGGGGCACCCTGTCCTTTCCGCCCGTCTACCACCAGCTCCTGTGGCTCGTCTCCCGGAGCCGCCTGCTCAACACCTCCCTGCCCGCGATGATGGTCGGCAACAGGAAGCGGACCGAGGCCTTCGTCCGCACGGCACTGTTCGCCGGACCCGCCCCCGACCAGGACGAGGTCGTCGACGAGGTCATGGCCGAGATGGACGCCCACGGCGCGGGATCCTCGGACTGGCAGAACGCCTCCATCGGCCCTTGGCGGATGAACGTGGACCTGCGTCCACGCCTGGGTGAGATCCGCTGCCCGGCCCTGTTCGTCCAGGGTGACAAGGACATGGGCGTCAAGCCCGCCACCACCGTCGCCGCCGCCAAGGCGGTGCCCGGAGCCCGCCTCGAACTCCTCGCGGGCCAGGGGCACTGGGTCAACCGTCAGTCACCCCATACGGTGAACCGCCTTGTCAGGGACTTCCTGGCCGAAGCTGACACCTGAGCCGTCGGCCGATGTGCGCCCCGAGGTCCGATCCTTCCTAGAATGGGCGACTTGACGTGTGAACTCCCGCCCCGCCCCCGCGGCCGTCACGTCGCCCGTACCTTCGGCCCCCGTCCCACAGGAGTCCCAGGTGGTCCTTCCCCACCGCACACTGCGTGAGCGCTACGAACTGCACTCCGAGGTCGGGCGAGGAGGAATGGGCCGGGTCTGGCGGGCGCACGACACCGGACTCAACCGGACCGTGGCGGTCAAGGAGATCCTGCTGGGGCCGGGCCTGGACGAGGAGGAACGCGCTCGGGTGGCCGCCCGGGCACGCCGGGAGGCCCAGGCCACCGCGATGGGCCAGCACCCCAACATCGTGACCGTGTACGACATCGTCGAGGACGACGGTCGCCCGTGGATCGTCATGGAGCTGCTGGACGGCGACTCCCTGATGCGCCTGATGCGTGAGCGCGGCCCGGTCCCGCCACAGCGGGCAGCAGCCTGGGGGCTGGGCCTGCTCGACGCGCTCGAGACCGCCCACGGCCAGGGCATCACCCACCGCGACGTCAAACCCGAGAACGTCATGGTCACCGCGGCGGGCCGGGTGGTGCTCACCGACTTCGGGATCGCCACGATCGTGGACACCGCCGCCGTCACCCAGACCTCCGGGGTGATGGGCTCCGCCGCCTACGTGGCACCCGAACGGCTCAACTCCCGGCCCGCCACCCCCGCCAGCGACCTGTGGTCCCTGGGCGCCACCCTGTACCACGCGGTCACGGGGGTGTCCCCCTTCCTGCGTGAGGGCGTCCCGGCGACCCTGCACGCGGTGCTCAGCGCGGACCCGCCCGAGATCCTGCCCGGTCCGCTGGGCGATGCCGTTCGCGGACTGCTGGTCAAGGACCCCGACCGCCGACTGGACGCGCGGGGCTGTCGCGAGCTGCTGAGTGCCGCCGCTCGGGGAGAGACCGGGACCTCGGCCCTGACCGTGGCACACCTCCCCCCGGCCGCGCCGGGCGCGAGTGACTCCACCCCACCGGGGACGACCGGCTTTCCGGGCGCGACCGGGCCCGTGGGGACGACGGCCGCCTTCGGGCCCCCGACCGCCTCCGAACCCACCCCCGCCACGCCTGACGAGGCCACCGCCGCACGGCGCCCACGACGCCTGACCTGGCCCGTGGTGGTGCTCACCCTGGGCCTGGCCGCCCTGCTGATCACCGCCTCCCTGGTCGTCGTCGACCGCTGGGGCGGATCCGGCCAGGAGGGTTCGCCGAGCCACGAGGCCGGTGTCCCCACCGACGCGGGGGACCCCACCGCCCCGGTCACAGAGGAGGACGAGGTCCCCTCCGCGGAGGGTATGACCTGGACAGAGGACCCCGAGGGGTTCGCCCTGCTGGTCCCCGACGGCTGGGAGCGCCGCACGGACGGCGCCAGCGTCTTCTACGACTCCCCCACGTCCAAGGCCTACCTCCAGATCGACCGCACCCCCCACTCGATCGAGGACGAGTACGAGCACGTGCTGGAGCAGGAGAGCAACTCCGTCGCGGAGAACCGGCTGCCCGGGTACGAACGGATCAGAGTGGAGGACGTCACGTCCCGGACCTCCTTCGTCTCGGCGGCCGACTGGGAGTTCAGCTGGGACCGGGGCGAGGGCGCCTGGCGCCTGCTGGCCCGCAACATCAACGCCACCGAGGGCGAGTTCTACACGCTGGCCTGGTCCTCCGGTGAGGACGTCTGGGCCGAGGACACCTCGCTACGGGAGCAGGCGATCTCCTCCTTCGATCCGTTCTGACCTCGGTGGTGCGACGGCCCCGGTACGCTCGACCCGTTCCAACGCGAGTACAAGGGAGGTAGCGGGGGTGTCCCACACCTGGACCGCGATCGACTTCGAGACCGCCAACCAGGACCGCGGCAGCGTCTGCGCCGTGGGTCTGGTCCGGGTGAGCGAGGGGCGGGTGGTCGACCGGTTCACCACTCTCATCCGCCCACCGGAGCCGGTCTCGTTCTTCTCCCGGCACAACACCGCCGTGCACGGCATCACCGCCGCGGACGTCGCCCACGCGCCCACCTGGGAGAGGGTGCGAGACCAGGTGATCGAGTTCGCCAGGGGCGGGGCGCTGGTGGCGCACAACGCCCCCTTCGACATGGGGGCGCTACGCCAGGCCTGCGCCCACACCGGGCTGGCGCTGCCCGCCTTCGACTACGCCTGCACGCTGGCGCTGTCCCGGCGCACCTGGGACCTGCCCGACCACCGCCTTCCCACGGTCTCCGCGCACGTGGGCCACACGATCACCCGACACCACCGGGCCGACGCCGATGCCGAGGCGGCCGCGCACATCATGATCGCGGCCATGCGACGCCACGGCACCGGCACGCTGCCCGAACTCAGCCGTGTCAGCGGGCTGCGCCTGGGCCGTCTGGAGGCGGTCAGTGCCACGCCCGCTCCGGCGGCCGTCCCGCTGATCACCGCCGTGGTGGAGGCCCCCGCCCGCGAGGACCGGTTCGGTCGCTGGCAGCGGGCCGCGCAGACCCCGCTCCCCCAACCGTCCGCCGACGCCGACCCGGCCGGACCGCTCTACGGCCGTACGGTGTGCGTCTCCGGTGACCTGCGCGCCATGGACAAGCCCGAGGTGTGGAAGCGCATCGCCGAGGCCGGTGGCCAACCCGCCAAGAACGTCACCAAGAAGACCGACGTCCTGGTGGTGGCCGACAGCGACCACGGAGGCAAGACCTCCAAGCACAAGCAGGCCGAGGCCTACATCGCCAAGGGCCAGAGCATCGACATCATCACCGAACCCGAGCTCATGGGCCGCCTCGGCGTCACCTCCCTGTGAACCCTCCGGGCACGGGAACGCCGGGCGAGGAGGACCCCGCCTCCCCCACCCGAGGGAACACCGGACGGAGGCGACACCGGACATGAACAGGACCGCCGACCCACTCCAGACCGTCGTGATCACCGGCGCCGCAGGGGTCGTGGGCACCCTCCTGCGCCCGCGCCTGGTCCGCCCGGGGCGACTCCTGCGGCTCGTGGACATCGTCGAACCCCCGCCCGCCGCCGAGGGCGAGGCCGTGGAAACGGTCCGCGCCGACGTCACGGACCTGGACGCGATGACCTCCGCCTTCGAGGGCGCCCACACCGTCATCCACCTGGCCGGGTTCAGCCTGGAGGAGCGCTGGGAGGACATCCTGGAGGTGAACGTCCACGGGACCCGGCAGGTCCTGGAGGCGGCCCGCCGTGCGGGCGGCCCCCGGGTGGTCTTCGCCAGTTCCAACCACGCGGTGGGCTTCCACCCTCGCGGTGACGGTGACCCCGGGGAGTTCGCCTTCCCCCGCCCCGACACCCACTACGGGGTGGGCAAGGTCGCTGGGGAGGCCCTGGCGCGGCTCTACCACGACCGTTACGGGCTGGACACGGTGTGCGTGCGGATCGGGTCGTGCCAGCCGCTCCCCACCGACACCCGCATGCTGGCGACCTGGCTCTCCCCCGACGACTGCGCCCGCCTGATGGAGGCGGTCATCGCCCACCCCGCCCCGGGCTTCCGCCTGGTGTGGGGGGTGTCGGACAACACCCGCCGCTGGTGGTCGTTGGAGGGGGCGCGTGAGCTCGGTTACGAACCCCGGGACGACGCCGAGGCCCACGCGGCCGCGCTCCTGGGGGCCGAAGGAGACGAACCCGACCCGACCCGGCCGCCCCACGACCGCGTCGGCGGACCCTTCTGCGACCCCGCCCTGGACACCGACCATCTGGAGGAGCGCGCCGCCCGACGCGCCCGCCAGAACCGAGGGTGACGACCTGACCGGGACTGCGCCGCCGTCATCTGGGACAATTCCTGTGCGAAACCCCGTGCGCCCCGTTCCACGACGCGCGTCGCACCGGGGGCGTCCCATCGGAAGGAACATCCCGTGACCACCGCAAGCAGCCCCACACCGCCCGCCGAGCTCCTTGAGTCGGCCCGGCGCGACCACGCCGCCCTGGTCGAGCGTGGACTCTCCCTGAACCTGACCCGGGGCAAGCCGTCCGCGCGCCAGCTGGACCTGTCCGCCGAACTGCTCGAACTGCCCCGAGGCCGCTACACCGCCGCAGACGGCACCGACTGCCGCAACTACGCGGGCGCCCCCCAGGGCCTGCTGGAGCTGCGGGAGATCTTCGCGGACCTCCTCCAGGTCCCGGTCGAGCAGCTGATCGCGGCGGGCAACGCCAGCCTCGAGCTCATGCACGACTGCCTGGCCAACGCCTTCCTGGGCACGGTTCCCGGCGGGACCGGACGCTGGGCGGACGCCGAGCGGGTCGCGTTCCTGTGCCCGGTCCCCGGATACGACCGGCACTTCGCGCTGTGCGAGCGCTTCGGCATCGAGATGATCCCGGTGCCGATGACCGACCAGGGCCCCGACATGGACGTGGTCGAGCGTCTGGTGAGCACCGACGCCGACATCAAGGGCATCTGGTGCGTGCCCAAGTACAGCAACCCCGACGGTGTCTCCTACTCCGACGAGGTCGTGCGACGCCTGGCCGCGATGCCCACCGCCGCCCCGGACTTCCGGATCTTCTGGGACAACGCCTACGCGGTGCACCACCTGACCGACGAGGAGGTGGAGATCGCCGACCTCCTCGGTGCCTGCGCCGAGAGCGGCAACCCCGACCGCGCCCTGGTCTTCGGGTCCACCTCCAAGGTCACCTTCGCCGGTGCCGGGGTGGCCTTCCTGGGCTCCTCACCCGCGAACGTGAGCTGGTACCAGGGGCTCGCCGGGAAGCGCTCCATCGGCCCGGACAAGATCAACCAGCTGCGGCACGCCATGTTCCTGGGTGACGCCGAGGGCGTGCGCGCGCACATGCGCCGCCACCGCGAGCTGCTGGAGCCCAAGTTCGAGACCGTGGAGCGCATCCTCACCAAGAGCCTCGGCGGCACCGGTCTGGCGACCTGGTCCACCCCCAAGGGCGGCTACTTCGTGCGCCTGGACGTGCTGGACGGCTGCGCCCGTGAGGTGGTGCGCCGGGCGGCCGAGGCCGGGATCGCGCTCACCCCCGCCGGTGCCACCCACCCCTACGGTGAGGACCCGCAGGACCGCACCATCCGCATCGCGCCCTCCTTCCCGGAGCTGGACGCGCTGGAGGAGGCCATCGAGGCTCTGGCC
Organism: Nocardiopsis sp. SBT366; assembly: GCF_001083815.1. Classification (NCBI taxonomy): domain Bacteria; kingdom Bacillati; phylum Actinomycetota; class Actinomycetes; order Streptosporangiales; family Nocardiopsidaceae; genus Nocardiopsis; species Nocardiopsis sp. SBT366. The sequence continues at coordinate 15,948 of NZ_LAVM01000037.1, forward strand.
GTGTGTGTGCGCCTGGTCGGTGCCGAGAAGCTGGTCGCCGAGCAGGGCTGATCCCCCGCCGGTCGCCGTGATCGCGAGGCGCCCCCGTCCCACTCGGACGGGGGCGCCTCGCGTCGGTCGTCAGGGGGTGACCTCGATGTTGGTCAGCCCACGGGTGGCGTCGCTGACGGTGTTGGAGGCGTGCACCACGTTGGGCTCACCCGCGCAGTCGGACTGGCTCCACAGAGCGATCGCGAAGCCGCCCACCCCGCCCAGGTCCGAGTGGTTGTCGCGGAAGACGTTGCCGCAGCCCGCGCCGTCGACCTGCTGCGTGCTGGTGTAGCCGTGCGCGAACACCCCGGGCCGCTCGAAGGTCCCGGTGTTGTGCTCGAACACGTAGCCGTTGCCCTTGACGTCCACCCAGCTGTCCGCGAAGTTCTGGCCGGAGATGCCCCGTCCGTCGAAGGTGTTCCCTGAGATGAGGCCGTCGCGGGTGCCCTCCTTGATGTCGAGGTGCTCTCCTCGGACGTCGGGACCGAAGTGGTTGCCGGTGACCTCGGTGCGGTCGCTGCGGTCCACGCCGTCGTCGCCCCCGAAGCAGCCCCAGTTGCTGTGCGCCGACCCCAGGTAGACGCCCTCACCGAAGCCCGGCTGCACGCGGCCGGTGTCGGTGATGCGGGAGTCGCGGACGGAACCGTCCGAGCTGGAGCTGCGAAAGTGCACGCCCTCGTCGTCCGTGCCGCGCACCGCCAGGTCGCTCAGGTGGACGTGGTCGGAGCGGTCGATCACGACCCCCTTCTTGGAGTCGGCGACGGTGAGGCCCCGCACGTTCCAGTGGTCGGCCTCGTGGAACCACAGGCCGTAGCCGCTGCTGTGGGTGTCGGGGGCGGGGCAGCCGCTGCCCGAGATGGGTTCGTCGTTGACCAGGACGGCGTCGGAGGGGCCGGTCAGGGTGATGGGGGCGCCGCTGGTCCCGGGGGTGGTGGCGACAAAGGAGCCGACGTACTCACCGCTGTCCAGAGTGATGGTCTGTCCCGGCTGGGCGTTGGCCAGGGCCTCCTCCAGGGCGGGGGCGTCCGAGACCCGGACGTCGGCTCGGACGGGCTCGGCGTGCGCGGGCAGTGCCGAGGCCGTCAGCGCGACCGCTCCTGCGGCGGCCAGACAGAGGGACAGGCGTCGGGTGCGGGGGGTGGGCACGGGGCAGACCTCCGTGTCGGAGTGGGGGTCTCACTGTGAGTGAGGGCGTGACCACCGACCCTAGGTTGGGCTGGGCTCGCCATCAAGGGGGGTACCCCGCCGCTCCCCGGCAGGACCCGCGTACTCGGCGGGAGTCGCGTACTCGGCGGGAGTCGCGACGCTTCCCCGCCTCCGAGGTGCGGGAGCAACTCCGACGGTGCCTGCTTCGCGGCCGCCCCGCTGGTGGCTGGGCGCGACGTCCACGCCGAGAACACCCGGCGCGGACGTCGTCGCGTACCCGCCCGCCCCGCCGGGGTCGGGCGCCTACCTGGTCGTTCGGTTCGGGCCGCAGACGTGGGCGGCCTCGTGTGGGTGGGCGCCCTGCTCACCGTCGGCTCAGCGCGTGAAGCACGTCTTCAGGTAGCTCAGGAACGATGCCTGTAGGCCGGTGACGTGCGTTTCCTGCAACATCGCGCTCGAGACGTCCTGCGATCGTCCCTTGCTGTGTAGCGCTTCCACGACCGAGAGGACGTTGCGGGCCAGCCCGCGATAGATCGGAACGTCTCCCAGCAGTTCGAGTTCGTTCAGCGTGACGTGCAACCGTGGAGCGGCCGAGTCCGCACCCCGCTCGGTCAGGGCCTCGACCAGGTCGAACACCTGGCTGTCCGGCCCCACGACACCGGGGCTGCCCGCACCGAAGGTCGTGAACGGGGCCGTCCCGCGCAGCCATGCGTAGAGGGTGAAGAGACCTCCGTAGGAGTAGCCGAAGAGTCCGTGCCCGGACTCGCTGACGCGCAGCCGCGACCGCAGACGAGGGTGGAGTTCGTTGGCGAGGAAGTCGAGGAAGACGTCGGCGTGGGTGTCCGACAGTTCCGCGAGGTAGGCGTCCACCTGAGCCTGGGTCATCGCACCCGAGTCGCGAGCCGCCGCGAGGGTCGTCAGTGTCTCGCCGCCGACGGGTTCTCCAGGTGGCACGAGATCGCGGTTGCGAAGGTGTGCCCACTGTGCGGCCTCCTCGCCGGCGTAGCCGACGCTGACCTGGATGTACGGGGCGATCGCGAGATACGGGTCCGCCTGGGTGACGATGAGGGGCGCGGTGAGGCCCACGGCGTAGTTGCCGTCCATCACGTAGACCAACGGCAGGGGATCCGTGGAGTCCGCGTAGCCAGGGGGTGTGGTCACCCAGACGCCGTAGCTGTGCCCCGACTCCGCCGTGACCTCCAGGTACTCCGTGTCTGCGAGGCAGCCGTGCAACATCTCGCTCATCGAGCTTCTCCTTTCGCGATGCGGTCGCCCTCACGTCGAGGGCGGTCATGTCCGGTTCGGTGAACACCGTTGCGTCCTGGAGTGGGTCCCGCCGCCGGACGACCCTGCCGACCGCGTTCTGCGACGGTCGTCTCCCCCCACGACGCGGCCCGTGACACACGGCGCCTGGTGTGCCCCGGGGGCACCGTCGCAGCCGCGCCCGCGGGGCTGACACCGCACAGGAGGTCCGCGTCGAGGCTGAGGGCCGCGGTGGCGAAGATGTCGGCGGTGAGCTCGGCGGCCGAGCATCGCCGTGACAGTGCCGACCGCCAGGCCCGAGTCGACCGCGGTCGACTCGGTGACCGATCCGTCCGCGACCGTGCCGCCGACGGACCATGAATGGCCATGGCACCTCCTCGTGGAGGCTGCGCCCACTGTCCTAAACACTGGTGAATTCGATGTGCGATAATGTACTCAACAGTGGTGAAGATGTCAACGGAGGTAGCGTGAGATCGCCGGTCGGGGAAGGGAAGGAGCGCCTCCTGGAGGCGCTGTTCAGTGAGTTCGGCGAGAGCGGCCCCAGCTCGAACCTGTCGATGCGTCAGATAGCGGAGCGGCTCGATGTGCACCACACGCTGCTGACCTATCACTTCGGATCGCGACCTGGTCTTCTGGGAGCCGTACTGTCCGAGGCGCGCCGCCGCGACAACCTCGTCATTGCCGCGGCCGACAACGAACTCGGGTTCGTTCCCCTGTGCAGGGCCATCTGGAACTACTACTCGAACGCCGCACACGAGGATCGAACCCGTGCCTTCTTCCACCTGGTCGGACTGGCGGTCTACGAGCCCGACGCGTTCCAGGAGTTCGTCGCCGACATCGACGACCTGGCGCGCCTGCTCGAAGAGGCGGCTCTTCGCGACGGATCCACGCCGACGGACGCGAGGCAGCGGAGCCTGATCGCGATCTCGTGTCTGCGGGGTCTGTTGCTCCAGGGGCTGCTGACCCCCGACGCCGAGGTCGACGCCGCGGCCGAGCGCTTCATCATGTCGTTGGCGGCCGATCCCACGTAGGCCGGCCACCAACCGCGCCATCCGGGCTGGCCAAGCGGGTTCACGCCTCCCACCAGGCGTTCGGGCGCAACGGCGGCACCGCTCGTGGCCTGTCACGCACCGGCCACGACGGAGCGGGCAGAGAGCTCCGGCTTCAACCCCGGGCGGTCCGCCGCCTCGGCCAGGAAGCAACCGGTACGGGGGGCTCGCACCGGCGTCGAGGTCCGGTGGACGGCTGTCCGGGCCGGGTCAGAGGTGTCGTCCACAACGTGAGGAACCGGTGCCCCGGCCCGGCCATGGGGCGGTCCGCCGAGGTGGGGTGGGGTTGACCGCAGGGTCGGGGCCGTGGAGCGGGGAGTTCCGACACCCGTCGGACGATGCCCCGTTCTGTCGGCCCCGTCGAGGACAATGCCGGGTATGAGCGATCAGCGGCATCACACCATCGACTACGTGGAGATCCCGGTCACCGACCTGGCGGAGACCAAGCGGTTCTACACCGAGGCCTTCGGGTGGCGGTTCAACGACTACGGTCCCGCGTACGCGGGGATCCGCTCGGCTGACGGCTCCTCGGAAGTGGGCGGTCTCAACCCGGCCGGTGAGGTACGTGTCGGCGGCCCACTCGTCCTGCTCTACTCCGAGGACCTGGACCGCACGGTCGCGGACGTGGAACGCGCGGGCGGCCGTGTCCTCCAGGGCCCCTACGACTTCCCCGGTGGGCGGCGCTTCCACTTCGCCGACCCCAGCGGGAACGAACTGGGGGTGTTCGCGGACTCCTGAACCCGGGCGTGAGAACGCCCCGCCCCTGCGGGAGCAGGAGCGGGGCGCGGGACGCTACTGCTTGGGGAAGCGCAGCGTGGCCCCGGCGTCCGAGTCCGGGGTCTCGCGGTCGGTGCGGGTGTCCACGCTCTGTGCGGGCACGGGCAGCTCGGTGAAGTCGGCGTCGGACATCACCGCCGCCCGCAGCATGAGCGCGCTGGCCGGTGCCTGGAACCCGGCGTTGGGGTCGTCCAGGCCGCGCGGTGAGGTGTCCACCAGGACCGGCGAGTGGTAGGAGCCCCACAGCTGGGGTTCGTTCTCCCGGTCGGCTCCCAGCAGGAGCGTCTCCACCCGGGCCTCCGACAGCATCGGCAGGATGGAGCTGGTGCCCTTGACCGCCTGGTCGTGCGCGAGCTTGCGCTGGTAGTCGGAGTAGACCCGGGTCCGCTCCTCGTGGATGAGCTCGCGCAGGCACTCCTCCGCGTTCTCGTGCAGGCGTTCCTCGGCGTCGGTGCCGCCGCGCCCGCCGGAGACCACCTTGATGGGGATGGTGAGTTGGCGCGGGCCGAGGTTGTCGCGCAGGTAGGCGATGGCCTCGTCGTCTCCACCGGCGATGATCACGGCCGCGTCCACCCTGCGCACCGCCTCGCGGACCAGGTCCGCCACCTGGGCCGCGTTGCCCCGCCACCGGTCCTGCGCGGTGCCGGTGTCGGCGCGGCGTCCCCCGGCGTCACCGCGTTGACCGGGGAAGATACGGCTGGCCCCGTCGATGTTCTGCATGTTCTCACCCTCGTTGGCGGCCTCCATGACGGGGCCGCGCGTGGGGTGGCTGGGGTAGGCGAACACCTTGGCGTTGACCCGGTCCAGGGCCACGAGGACGTAGGGGAGGCGGCGGCCGCGGTCGATCGCCAGTGGGAGGGTGTCCGGGACGGGCAGGAACGAGGCCCGGTCCTGTGAGGGCGGCACAGCGAGGGTGTGCGCCCCCAGGAGCCTTCCCTCGGAGGCGTAGAGTGCCTGTCCGTGGTCACCGAAAGCGCGGGAGTTGCCCTCTCCGACGGCCTCCTCCAGAACGTCGAGGGTGGCCGCGTCGGTGCCGAGCGCCTCCAGTTCCTCGCGCAGGTGGCGCCAGCGCAGTTCGATCTTCTTGTCGGCGTCCGTGGTGTCCCGACTGGTGTCGAGGTGCACCGAGGCCACCGGGCCGTCGCTTTCGTACAGAGGTCGCAGAAAACCAAGGTCCATAGAGTCCGCGGGGCGTGTGTACCCCGCCCCGCCCACCTCCTTCTCGGGGTCGGCCTGCGGGCCATCTTGTGGGGCCATGGTGCGGGTTGGAAGGGCGCCGCGTCGATCCAGACACGGATGTTGCCCGAAGATTTCCAGGTTTTTCCCGATCATCCCTTTCCGGGGGTCAGTCTTGCCGTGAGCCGGACCCGGGCTCGCCCCGTGCCTCGGCGTCGGACAGGGCACGGTCGACAAGCGCCGGACCGAGCACCAGACGGGCGACCAACGCCAGCGCCAGGCCGATCAGCCCCGCCGTGACGAAGGGGGCGGCCAGCGCCCACTCGCGACCCAACGGCCCCTCGGACACGGAGACCAGGGCTCCGCCCAGGCCCATCCCCACCGACAGCAGCCCCCAGGAGACGGTGCGGTGCGCGCTGAAGATCCGGGACCGCAGGCGGTCGGGGGTCAGTCTCTGGATGAGGGAGATCAGGGTGATGTTCCACCAGGTGGAGACGAACCCAGTGAGGAAGTAACAGACCACGAAGACCGGTACGGAGCGCAGGAGGCCCACGGCCAGCGCGGTCGCCCCCAGGACCGTCAGGACCACCACCATGGCGCTGGAGGGGTGGATCCGGCCCGTGAGGGAGGGAACGACGAGCGCGCCCGTGACCGCTCCGAAGGCGGTGACGGTCATCAGCAGACCGTAGCCCTGCGCACCCACCCCCAGCACCTCCTGGGCGAAGAGCACCAGCACGGCCCCGTTCATCGCCGCCGCCAGGTTGGAGGCCCCCGAGACCAGCGCGAGCGGCCGAAGGACCGGGTGCCGCCACAGCCACACCAGCCCCTCGCGCAGCATCGCTCCGACCGAGGACCGCCGGTCCGCAGACTCCCCGGGCGTGTCCTCCGCCGCCGGACGGAAGTCGCCGCGCATGCCGACCAGGCACACGACCGCGAGCAGGACCAGGGCGGCCTGGGCACCGAAGGCCCAGGCGGTGGAGACTGCCAGCAGCGCCCCGGCGAGCGGCGCGCCCAGGAACTTGTTGAGGACGCGCTCCACGACCTGGAGGAGCCCGTTGGCCCGCTCCAGCTGCGGACGCGACACCACCGAGGGCACCATCGACTGCGCGGTGTTGTCGAAGAACACCTCGCACGTGCCCACCAGCAGCGCGATCAGGACCAGTAGGGGGATCGAACCGACACCCAGGACCACCACGGCGGTCAGGAGCACCAGCAGCACCGCCTTGGCCGCACCGGCGCGCACCATGAGGCGACGCCGGTCCGTTCGGTCGCCCACCACCCCGGCGACCAGCGCCAGGAACAACCACGGCAGCCGGGTGGCCGCACCCACCAGCGCGACCAGGAGGGCGTCATCGGTGAGCGTGGTGGCGTACCAGGGCAGTGCCACCACCGCGATCCCGTCGCCCAGGTTGCCCAGCCCCACCGCACCCAGGAGTTGGTGGAAGCGTGCGCCCAACGGTGCGCGGCGGCCGTGTTCGTCCGGGACCTTGTGCGGGACGTTCTGGGACATGTGACCTTCCGAAGGGGGTGGGGGGCTCGGAGTGGCACCGTAGAGCGTGGCAGGCGGTGGTGACAGAAGGTTCTCCTGCCAGCAGAGGGGCGCCTCGGTGGACCTGACCGGAGGTGAACGGCGACTGTCGGGTCGGGGCGGGGCCGGGTCCCTAACGTCGGTGGTGGAAGAGGGAGGCACACGTGCTGGACCGGTTGAACGAGGCGCTCGAACGGGTCGAGGAGGATCCGGGCGAACCCGTGGACGTGGCCGCCATGGCGCGGACCGCGCTCACCTCCGAGCACCACTTCCGGCGGATGTTCTCGGCGCTGTCCGGGATGCCGCTGTCAGAGTACGTGCGTCGGCGCCGCCTCACCCTGGCCGGGGCGGAGGTGATCGAGGGTCGAAACACCCTGCTCGACATCGCGGTCCGCTACGGCTACGGGTCCGCGGAGGCCTTCGGACGGGCGTTCCGGGCGATGCACGGGATGAGCCCGGGCGAGGCCCGGCGCACGGGCGCGGCGCTCAACTCCCAGTCACGGCTGGCCTTCCGCCTCACCATCGAAGGGAACACCACCATGCGCTACCGCATCGTCGACAAGGGCGCCTTCCGCCTGGTCGGTCCCGGAATCCGGGTTCCGCTCGTCCAGGAGGGCGTCAACCAGCCCATGACCGAGTTCGTCCTGGGTCTGGGCGACGAGGTGTACGAGAGGTTGGCGGAGCTGTCCGACCAGGAACCGCGCGGCGCCCTCTCGGTCACAGTCGCGCACGACCCCGACCGGCGCGAGGGCAGCGACGTCGACTTCCACCTGGCCGCCGCGACGTCGGCGTCGGGGACCCCGGAGGGGATGCGTGCCGTGGACGTGCCCGAGGGGACCTGGGTCGTGTTCCCCTTCGAGCGGCTCGGCTTCCCCGAAGCGATCCAGCACCTCTGGGTGTACGCCGCCAGCGAGTGGTTCCCCTCCAACCCGGCCTACCGGTACCGGCACGGCCCCGAACTGCTGAGCGTGGAGTACGACGGAGACCTCGCCTCGGGGGAGCTGTGGCTCCCCGTCGAGCGGACCCCCGCCTGAACCACGAGTACGCCGCCGTGACCCCCACACCGGGTCACGGCGTGTTCAGCGGTCGCGGGGGCGGGTCCGGGCCTGCTCCAGGAAGCGGCGCAGGACCTCGTTGAAGCGTCCCGGGCGTTCGAGGTTGGGCAGGTGTCCCGCGCCCTCGATGATCTCCACCACCGAGTCCGCGATGCGCACGTGCATGAGCTCGGCGCCCCCGGGCGGGGTGAAGCCGTCGTGCTGGCCCACCACCAGCAGAGTGGGCGCCGAGATGTGCCTGAGCAGCATGGTGTGGTCGGGTCGTTCGGCCCGGCCCAGCTGAGCGGCGGCCACGCCCTCGGGCGGGGCGGCGTACATCATGGCGCGCACGTGGTCGGCCACGGCGGGCTGGTCCCGCACGTTCGCGGCGGTCATCATGCCGACCAGCATCTCGTCGGTGTAGCCGCGCATGCCCTCCGCGCGCAGGCGGGCGGCCATCGCCCTGCGTTTGGCCCTGCCGGTCTCGGTCTCGGGCAGAGGGTTGGTCGCGGCCAGGGCCAGAGAGTCCACGCGGTCCGGGAAGAGCCGGTACAGCTCCAGGGCGACCTGCCCGCCCATGGACAGGCCGACCACGTTGACCACGTCGAGTTCGAGGTGGTCGAGGAGGGCGGCGAGGTCACGGGCGAGGGTGTCCATCGAGGTCACCCCGGGTACCACGGTGCTGCGTCCGTATCCGCGCAGGTCGGGGGCGATGGTGCGGTAACCGCGCCCGGCCAGTGCTCTGACCTGGGGTTCCCACATGGTCCTGTCGAAGGGGTGACCGTGGACGAACAGGACGGGGCATCCTGCGCCGCGGTCGTCGTAACTGACGCTGATCCCGCGCACGGACGCGAGACGCGGGCCTTCGCTGTTCGCGGTGTCCGTCGTCTGGTGTGTCACAACAAACGATGCTATTCACGGACGCAAGGGGATGAACAGGGGGCGTGGGAAAGCGGTCGGGCCGCAGGTGGTTCCTCGTCACCTACGGCCCGAACTTCGTGACCCACCGTCCTCGGGCAGACGACGCGACGCGGCGGAACCAGTCCCCGCCGCGCCAGGGCCCGGGCCTCGGGCCCCGGCACAGGTGGAGACGCACCTCGGAGCGGCTGGTTCGCTTGGGATCGCCAGGTCGGCCGGGGGATCGGCCAGGAGTTCGCTCGCCGGGTCAGTCGGAGGTGCCGACGGATCGAAGGCGCCCTCCCCCACTGACCGTCGTGGTCCGGGAGTACCCCCGCATGCGCCAGGACTGGCCCCCGAACAACCGGGTGACCAGTGGACCCTCGGTGGGCGACCGGCCCTGATCGCGACAGGAACGGCGCGACCGGGCCCGGCTTCGCGCTCAGGCTGAAGTTCTTCCAGCCAGGGCCGGTTCCCCTCCCACACCGAGGAGGTCCCGCTGGCGGCGGGTTTCGTCGCCGGACAGGTCGGTGTGATCCTCGGGCCGAGTACTGGGGCGAACAGTTCCGGGGCCCCAGTACAGCGATGCAGCGGGGCCACCCGGCGACGACTCAGGCGAAGGCCGAGGGGTCGATGACGAACCGGTACCGCACGTCGGAGGCCAGAACACGCTCGTGGGCGTCGTTGATCTGCGCGGCCCCCGATCACTTCGGTCTCGGGCACGATGCGGTGCTCGGCGGCCTCTGCTGGGTTACGGGGACACCACCCTTGGTCGAACCACCGGTGCGGGCGAGTTCGCGGGGGCGGTGGCCGCCGAGGAGCTCACCGTGCCGGTGCGCAGGTGCTGGGCCATGTACCTGGAGCCGGAATCGCGCCTGTTCAGCAGGGGTAAGTACGGATCATGCGCGGGAACGCCGGGCGCGATTCGGCTCGCTCGGGGTTCGGCGCCCGAGCTTGCTGCCCCGTGTTGATGAGGAGGTCCCGACGGTGGACGGAAAGGCCCTGCAGGAGGCGGCGGAAGAGTGTGCCCAGAACCTGCCGGAGACCACGGTGTACTCGTTCGAGCCCGGTTGGGAGGCCTTCAGAGTCCACGAGAGATGGTTCATGTTGATGACCGAGGTTCCGCGGCATTCCCGCGTGCGGGACGCGCGGGTCGTGGCCGGTCAGCCCGTCGTGATCGTCAAGGCCGATCCGAGCGACGCGAAAACGCTCCGGGAGGCGTACGCGGACATCGTCGCCGGATACCACATGAACAAGCGGCACTGGATCACGCTGGCTCCTGGCGACTCGATCGACACGAAGCTGGTCGAGGAGCTGGTGACCGAGTCCTACCGTCTTGTGCTCGACACGCTGCCCCGCTCACGTCAACCCGCTGACCCGGAGGCGCTCAGCTCCTGAACGCGGGGAGCAGGTGCCCGCGCCGTGGTCGGACGGACCCGGACACCGGGGATGGCGGCCACCCGGTGGTGCCCGGGGCCCCGTCTCGGACCGGCCTCGGCCGGAGCCAGGACCTGATGTCGTCGCTTCACGCGCTCAGTATGGGGAGACGGCCCTCGGGGTCGGGGTCAGCGTGCTTCGCGCAGCGCCGGGTGCGGGCCCAGCCTCGGTACGGGTGGCAGCGGCCGATGTTCGGGTGTGGCCTGGAACGCCTGGATCAGGTAGGCGGCGAGCCTGCGGGAGGCGGCCACGGCGTCCTCCTCGGAGCCGGCGCTGACGCCGCTGTTGGCCATGATCACCAGGGTGAGATCGTCGCGGACGAAGTCGGGGCGCAGCTTCCCTGCGGCCTTGGCGCGGAGGGCGAGGTCGGCGAAGGTGTTCTCTGCCCTGATCCGCGCCTCGTCGAACACCGCCCCGCCGACGAAGGCCGCTCGGAAGACCTCGTTGAAGCCCCGGTCGAGGGCCTGCATCGCGCACAGCTCCTCGATGAACCAGCGGAAGCCCCGCCAGGGGTCGGGGTCGGAGGCGGCCTCTTCCAGGCCCGCCAGACAGACGTCGAGCTGCCCCCGGAACACCTCGTGGACCAGGCTGTCCTTGTGGGGGAAGTGCCGGTAGAGCGTGGCGATGCCGAGCCCCGCGCGGCGGGCGATCTCGGTCATCGACACCTCGATCCCGCCCTCCAGGAAGGCGGCCCGGGCGGTGTCGAGGATGCGTCGGCGGTTGTGCAGCGCGTCCGAGCGCGGCTTCCGAGAGGATTCGTTCGGCATGCCTCTCATTTTACCGCTAAACGGAGTGTCCCCTCCGTTTCGATGCTTACCTGGAGCGTAGGCGGGGCGGGACCGTTGCCACCCTCCCCCCAGGACCGGAACGGACGGAGAAGACGATGGAGATGCGTGCGGCCCGATACGACGGCTACGGAGGGCCCGAGGTGCTCTATGAGGGGCGCGTCCCCCGTCCGGTGGCTGGCCCCGACCAGATCCTGGTGCGGGTGCACGCCAGCAGCGTGAACGGCGGGGAACTGCTGGTGCGCTCCGGACGGCTCGCGCTGGTGACCGGCAGGCGCTTCCCCAAGGGGATGGGCATCGACTTCGCCGGGGAGGTCGTGGAGGCGGGCGCGCGGGTGAGGGGGCCCGCCGTGGGAGACCGGGTGTGGGGTGTCCAGGGCCGAGCCGGAGGTAGCGCGACCTCGGAGTACGTGGCCGTGCGTCCCCGACGGGTCTCGCTCAGCCCGGCCGGTCTCGACTCGGTCGAGGCGGTCTCGCTGCTGGCCGGTGGTACCACGGGGATCACCGCGCTGCGGGACATGGCACGGGTCAGACCGGGTGAACGCGTCCTCGTGCGCGGCGCCAGCGGAGGGGTGGGCAGCGCGGTCGTCCAGCTGGCCAGGGCCATGGGCGCGCACGTCACCGGGCTGGCCGCGGCGCGCAACCTGGACTTCGTCCGCGGCCTGGGAGCCCATGAGGCGTACGACTACGCCTCCACCGGCCCCGCCGAGCTGGCCGGGCTGGAGGGGTTCGACGTGATCATCGACATCGTCGCCACCGACCTGCCCGACTACCAACGGCTCCTGACCCGGAGGGGGCGTCTGGTGGCGGTGTCCGTCGGGTCGCTCTCCTCGGCGGTGCGCCTGGCGGGCGCGACACTCCTGCGGTCTCGCCGGACCATGTTTTTCAGCGGCAACCCGAAGACGCCGCTCTTCCGGGACCTGGCCGGGTACGTCGAGCGCGGAGAGGTGCGCCCGGTCGTGGACACGGTGCACGAACTGGCCGACATCGCCGAGGCCCACCGCGCGCTGGAGGCCGGTGGCGTGCGGGGCAAACACGTCGTCCGCCTGACCTGAGCCGGGCCGCCCGTCGGGCCCGGCTCGGCGGGTCCTCCATGCACCCGGGTCCGAGTCGCGGGCCGAGAGCTGTGGAGCCGTAGCTGTGGAGCCGTCCACTCCCCCGGCGCCGCGCCTACGCCCCGAGTGGCGTCGCCTGCCGTGCCCAGGCATCCGTGGAGCGGTGCGCACCCAGCCCGGCGGTGTCGAACTCGTCGCGCTCGTCGGGGCCGACACCCACCCCCAGCCGGCGCAGGGCCCGGGAGATCGGGGTCCCCTCCTCCGGGGTGGGCTCGCCCTCTGATTGATGGAGTGGACCCAGGTCCACCACTCCCCGGTCCCACACGACCGCCCTCTGGGAGCCCGTGCCGCCGAAGAAGTCGGCCTCGACGTAGGCGAGCGGCCCCCGAGCCGACCACGCGGTGACGCGCTCCACCAGAGGGACCGTGAGGCGGACGAAACCGGAGGGGGCCTCGGCCGCCTGGTCGTCCATGGAGGCCAGCGCCTCGGTGACGGGCACCAACGCGAGCCCCTCACTCAGAGTGACGAACCCGACCTCGAGGAGGTCCGGGCCGCCCGCCCGCAGGAGCGACGGCGGAGCGATCACGGCTTCGAGAACGTAACCCATGCGGACCTCTTGAGGGGGTGGGGCCAGAACGTAAGCGATCGTAATATCCCAGGGTCGACGAAACACCCAGGCTGCGACCCTCAGTAACCTTGCCGTCACCGAAGCGGAGGTAATGTTCACCGCGTAGGCGTTGGGTCGTACCACTTTCCATGGCCGGATGGACCACGGTTGCTCCCGTCCCGGGCACTCCGGGGCGGTCCGCCGCTCGAACCCAGGAGACCGTACATGCCGGGTACACCCGCATCCCCCGATCAGTCCCCCACGCTGTTCCCGGGGCCCGCAGCCACCCGCCGCCAGGCGTTGGTCGGTGGAGCCGTCACGCTGGGAGCCGCCGCACTGGGCACCTCCCTCGGGACCCCCTCCGCGCTCGCGGCCACCTCGATCCCCCGAAACCCCGCGATCTCCGACCCCTTCACCCTGGGCGTCGCCTCCGGTGACCCCCTCCACAACGGCGTGGTCCTGTGGACCCGGCTCGCCCCGAACCCCCTGGCCGAAGACGGCCTGGGCGGCATGCCCAACCGAGCCGTCGAGGTGGAGTGGCAGGTCTCCCACAGCGAGAACTTCGGCACCCTCGCCGCGTCCGGAAGCGTCGAGACCCGCCCCGACCAGGCCCACTCGGTCCACGTGGAGCTGGAGCGCCTGCGCCCCAGAGCGGACTACTTCTACCGCTTCCGGGTCGGCAACGAGATCAGCCCGGTCGGCCGCACCCGCACCGCGCCTGTTCCGGGCGCCCGCGTGAACAGGTTCGACTTCGCGTTCGCCAGCTGCCAGAGCTACACCCACGGCCACTACACCGCCCAGGCGCACCTGGCGGAGGAGGACCTGGACCTGGTCGCCTTCCTCGGCGACTACATCTACGAGACCCCCGACCAGGGCAGTATCGGTCGCGGCCACGTCCCCGAGGTGGAGATCCGCTCCCTGGCCGAGTACCGGCTGCGGCACGCCCAGTACAAGACCGACCGCGACCTCCAGGCCGCCCACGCGGCCTTCCCGTGGGCGGTGGTCTTCGATGACCACGAACTGGAGAACAACTGGGCCGACGACACCTCCTACGAGGAGGACATTCCCCCGGAGGAGTTCCTGCTCCGGCGCGAGCACGCGCTCAAGGCCTACTACGAGCACATGCCGCTGCGCGCCGCCCAGCGCCCGGCCGGGCCCGACCTGCACCTGTACCGCAGGCTGACCTTCGGCAACCTGGTGGACATGCACCTGTTGGACACCCGCCAGTACCGGGACGTGCAGGTGGAGGACTCCGAGCGCGACGACCCCGGGCGCACCCTGCTCGGCGCCGACCAGCGCCGGTGGCTGTCCAGAGGACTGTCGGACTCCAAGGCCAGGTGGAACGTCCTGGCGCAGCAGGTGTTCTTCTCCCAGCGCGACTTCGCCGAGGGAGACTCGACCAGTTTCAGTGACGACGCCTGGGACAACTACCGGGTCGAGCGGGACAGCGTCCGGGACGAGATCGCCGGGGTGTCGAATCCGGTCGTGCTCACCGGCGACGTGCACGCCAACTACGTGGTGGACGTCAAGGCCGACTTCGACGACCCGGGATCAAGGACGGTGGCCACCGAACTGGTGGGGACCTCCTTCACGAGCGGTCAGGACGGCGCCGAACAGAACCCGGGCGACGCGGTCCAGCTGGCCGAGAACCCGCACATCAAGTTCATCAACCGCCGCCGCGGCTACGTGCGCAACACCGTCACGCCCACGGAGTGGACCGCCGACTACCGGGTGGTGGACTACGTGAGCAGGCCTGGCGCGCCCATCCGTGACCGGGCCCGGTTCGTCATCGATGCCGGTCGTCCCGGCGTCCGGCCCCTGGCCTAGGAGCAGCCCGCCCGGCACCCCACCTCGGTGTGGTGCCGGGTCCGCTACTCCTCGGGGCTGAGCCAGAGGGCCTCGGCGGCGACCAGCCCCAGGGCCTGCTCGCGCTCCTCCTCGCCCTTCTCCGGGCGGACCGCGATCTGGATGGAACCGGCGAAGGGCAGCCGCTCCACGACCTCCACCCGCATGCCGATACCGATGTCGATGTCGGCGAGGTAGCGCAGGAGTTCGGGGTCGGTGTCGTTGACCCGGGCGATCACGCCGGTCGTACCGGCCTCGGCCTCGGAGAGCAGCACGGACTCGCGCTCGACAATGACGCCCTCACGGGTGGGGATGGGGTCGCCGTGCGGGTCCACCACCGGGTTTCCCAGGTGGGCGGCGATACGGTCGACGAACTTGTCCGAAACGACGTGTTCGAGGATCTCGGCCTCGTCGTGCACCTCGTCCCAGGAGTAGCCCAGCTCGGCCACCAGGTAGGTCTCCAGCAACCGGTGGCGGCGCAGGACCGCCAGGGCCGCTTTGGTGCCGGTCTCTGTGAGGCTGACGTTGCCGTACCGCTGGTGCTCCACGAAGCCGAGTTCGTTGAGCTTGCGGAGCATCCCGGACACCGACGAATTGGACACCGACAGTCGCTCGGCCATCCCGGAGATCGTCACCGGTCCGGTTCCGCGCTCCTGGAGGTCATAGATGACCTTCACGTAGTCCTCGGCCGAAGTGGACGGTCGCGCCGGTGTGTTCCCCATGCCCGTAACCGTATCGCGGACCGCTCCCCGACCACGATTTCCGCACTGTTCCTGGGGACGAACCCCCGTCACACTTCCGGTGGGTCGCTCAGGCGTTGCAGCCGGGTGCGCGAGGGTCCTTGGTGGGCCGCCCCCGGGAGACGATCCGCGTGCCCGCGAGACCGATCTCGCGGACCTGGGTCGAGCCGCAGACACAGCGCGACCACACGGTCAGCCCCGTGCCGGTCCGATGCTGGGAGAGCACCGCGAAGGGCTGTTCGTCCGGCCATCCGCAGTGGGGGCAGACACTGTTCATCGAGCACCTCAGGTTCGCCGTCGTCTTCCGCGATCCAGCATCACGCCCGGGGACCCTCGCGGTCCAGGTTGATTTTCTGGATGACACTCTGAAGAATCAACTACATGATCGATCTTCGTCGACTGCGCATCCTCAGGGCGGTGGCCCACCACGGAACGGTGACCGCCGCCGCCGAGTCGCTGCACTTCACGCCTTCGGCGGCCTCGCAGCAGATCCGGCTGCTCGCCAAGGAGCTGGAGGTGCCGCTGCTGGAACCCCAGGGGCGCGGTGTGCGGCTGACGCCGGCCGCGCGAAGTCTGTTGGAGCACGCGGACGCCATCCAGGCCCGCTGGGAGCGGGCGGAGATCGAGATGCGCGGGCTGGACGCGGAACCGGCCGGGCCGCTGTGGGTGGCGGGTTTCCCCGTCGTGCTGACCCGGCTGCTGGCGCCCATGGCTGCTGCTCTGCGCACGGCGTATCCGCGCCTGGACGTACGGATCATCGAATCCGAGCCCGGAGACAGCCTCGACCTGCTCTTCCGGGGTGACATCGACCTGTCCATCGTGGAGTCCGCCCCCGGTACCCCCACGCTGGACGACACCCGCTTCGACCAGGCGCCCCTGTTCGAGGACCCCTTCGACCTCCTGGTCGCCCAAGGGCACCGCTTCGCCGGGCGAACGAGCGTGCCGCTGGTCGAGGCCGCGCGGGAGGCCTGGGTGCTGCCGAGGCCGGACACGACCTGTCACGCGCACGCCATGACCGCCTGCGCGGCGGTCGGGTTCACCCCGCAGGGCCGTCACCAGGCGCTGGAGTGGAGCTCCGTGGCGGCTCTGGTCGCCCACGACCTGGGGGTGGCGCTGGTGCCGAGGTCAGCGGACCTGTCCCCCGACCTACCGGTCACCCGCGTGCGGCTGGAGGGCTCTCCGGTCCCGGCCCGCTCACTGCTCACCTTCACCCGCGCCGGAGCCCGAGAACGTCCCTCGATCGCCGCCGCCGTCACCGAGTTGGAACGGCTCGCCCCCGTCCTGGTGGCCTGACCCGCGCGTCTGCGGACAGGGCGTCCCCTGGTGGTGGAGCGTCCGCCACCGACCGTGCCCGTCGCGCCACCACAGGGCGCTGCGCAGAGCCCTGTGGCCGTCGACCACGGCGGCACAGGTCAGGTGCACCAGTCCCGGGGCGAGCCGGGTTCCGCGCATGTCCTCGACCCGGATCGCCGGCCCCGAGTCCCCGGGAGTCATCGAGGGCAGATCCGTGAGCATCGACGCCCGGTCCCATCTGCGCCATGGCTGCCCCACCCCGACGAACTCCGGGTCCAGGAGCTCCCCGGCCGCCTGTGGGGAGGCGCGCACCTCGGGCCGGTGCAGGCGCGGTTCGCCCTCGACGGCTCGCGCGATCTCCGCCTGTGCGTCGTTCGTCTCGGTGCCTCCACTCCGTTGCCGAGGAGAGCAGGGGCCGCCGAGCGGATCCACCGCGTTTTCGTGGCCGCCCACGCGGGGCGCCCACCAACGGCGCTCCGCGAGTGCGCCCCGGAGCGGGAACGGTTCGGTGGTGACACCGACGAGTTCGCGCGTCGTCTCCGAGTGCCGCTGTTCCTGCTCCTTTCGGCTCCTGCCCCGGAGAACGCACCTGACCTCGGGGAACACCGCGTGGTTCCGGGTCCCCCGGCCAGCCCGATACGTCACCCAAGTGACCACCAAAAAGAGCGCCGACCAGCGGCGCGAACGCGGTTTCATCCGTGTTCGCGCCGATATTGCCCTCGTGGACCATCGATTGGAGGTACCAAGTTCCGAAAACCTGACCCACGGCGAAGAACTCCCCTTGACACTGGGATGCGGCAGCGGGGGAAGGGAGATCATGAGGGACATTCGGGTTCGGTACGTGTTGGCCTTCGACTCCTCGTGTGACAGGTGCGCGGACATCTCCACGACGGTGGAGTCCGTGTCGGGTGGTCGGCTGGAGACACTTCCGCTCACCCACCCGGAGGTGCGCGAGTGGCGGGTCCGTCAGTGGGGGCCCAACGCCCCCTGGGTCCCCACGCTGGTCCGGCACCGAGGAACCGAGGTCCGCTGCTGGAGCGGGGTCTCCATGGTCCGGCCGCTCCTGCGGGGCCTGGGCGCGCAGGCCGCTCTGCGGGTCGTCGAGGCCCTGGGCGAACTCAGCCGCCAACGCCGCCGCGCCCCCTGGGAGCGGTCCCGGGTGTCCTCCCCCGGAGCCTCGGTGCGGCCCCGGTTGCAGAGGCTGCGCGCGGGCTGGTTCGTCATCATGACCCTCGCGCTGGCGGGCCGTACCCCGGCACTGGCCCGTTCCGACCACGGTCTGGCTCGCGAGTGGGTGGAGGCCAACCGTGACCGCCTCCCCAGGGACTACGACGCGTTCACCACGCACCCTCTGGTCCACCGCCGCCTCGTCTTCGCCGAGCTCCCTCCCCGCGCCCGCCGTGACCTGTGGCTGGAGCACCTGCGGCGCTACGAACGCGCCCACCCCCATCTCAGCGCGGCGCAGCGCGAGGTGGTGCACATGGCCCGGCGCACGCTGTCCGATGTGCTGGTGTTCCGCGACGGCCTCGACCCGGTCAGGGAACGCGAGCTGCGGGGGCTGGCCGTCTCCGCGTTCGGGACGGAGGAGGCCCACGCACTGCTGGCGACCCTGGGCCCCGACGAACCCGACCCGCGCGGTGGTGCCACCACGAGGACGGAGCGCTGCGGAGCCTGGGAACCCTGTCTGTCCAAGGGCTGTACCGAGGTCCCCTTCACCTGCGGGACCGCCTGGATGTACACGCGCGACGGTATGCGAGCCCGCGCCGAACCGGCCGGTTAGCCCCCTAAGGCACGGTGCCTCTAGGACCTGTCTCTCGTGAACGCCCGCCCACCCGCAGGACGCCGGACGTCCCGCCCCGTCAAGGGGTCGAGGGCACGGCTAGATCCGGCTCTGGGCTGGTCGCAGGTGTGCGATGGCCCGGTCCGCGATCGGATACGGGCGTTCCCGCGGCAGCAGCGCGGCGGCCGTGTCCAGCTCACCTCGGCTCACCAGCTCGCGCAGCTCGTGGGCCAGGGGTGTGACGTCGGTGATCGACACCGTCCACTCGTCCGCGTAGCGGCGGGACGCCTCGCCGGACAGCCCCAGCTGGAGGGAGCGGTACGCGAGCGGGTTCATGCGAAGATCGCGTTCGGGATCCCACTGGACACGCGCCGGGGCCGTGCGCAGTTCCCGTTTCCAGGCGTCTCGGTCGGAGTGCAGACCGGGCCTGTAGTGCGACAGGGCGGAGCGGCGCAGGGCCCACTCGAACCCCTCGCGGGTGATCTCCACCGCCAGCACCGTCTCCTGGTTCGCCTTCCGCCCCCACCCGCAGCGGTACATCATCCAGAGGATCGACGGCTTGATCCAGGTCATCCGCTCCCGCTTCCACGACGCCGGGAAGCGGCCCTCACACGCGGCGGGGACGCCGATCGCGGGGGCGTAGGCCTGGTAGACGGTGACCGTCGTGTCGGTGTACCTGGCCCTGATCTGGAACGGGGGGATGCTCATGGGAGACCACAGTGGCGCTGACCAGCGGGCGCGGCAACCGGTTTTCCGCTGGCCAGCGCGGGGGCCTCAGCCCATCAGCCTGAGCATCTCCTGGGCCAGCGGGGCGGAGGACGCGGGGTTCTGGCCGGTGACCAGGTTGCGGTCCACCACGACCTTGGGGGACCAGGGCTCGCCCTCCTGGAAGTCCACCCCGGCCTCCACCAGGCGGTCCTGGAGCAGCCACGCGGCCTTGTCAGCGAGCCCCGCCTGGGTCTCCTCCGTGTTGGTGAACGCGCTCACCTGGTAACCGGCGAACGGGTTCGCCCCGTCCGGTCGCTCGGCGGCCAGCATCGCCGCGGGGGCATGGCAGACCACGCCGAGCAGCTTGCCCGTCTCCAGAGCGGTGGTGAGCAGGTCACCGGAGACGGTGTCCACCGCCAGGTCCTCCATGGGACCGTGCCCTCCGGGCAGGTACACCGCGTCGTAGTCGCCGAGGTCGACCTCCTCCAGACTGAGCGGCGAGTGGAGTTCGGTGAAGGAGTCCAAAAGGGCGGAGACCCGGTCGGCGTTCTCCTGGCCGCCGTTGGCGCCCGCCTCCAGGCTGCCCCGGTCAACGGGAGGCACGACCCCGCCGGGAGTCGCGACGACGATCTCGTGTCCGGCGTCCCTGAACGCTTCGTAGGGGGCGACAGCCTCCTCCGCCCAGAAACCGGTGGGGTGCCGGGTGCCGTCCGCCAGAGTCCAGTGGTCGGCGCCGGTCATCAGGAACAGGATCGTGGACATACTGGATCACTCCGCAGCTGAGTTCCGCCTGGATGGTGCCGCCGACACTAGTGGCCAGGGCAATCATGTTCCACCGGAACACCCTGTGTCCGCAGTCGGGGTTCGTCCGGCTCCCCGCGCCGCTGACCTCAGGAAACAGCCACCTCCGGGCCCCGGAAGGTGCGCCGGTAGGTGAGTGGGGACACCCCGATCGCGGCCCGCAGGTGCTGGCGCAGGGAGGTGCCGGTGGCGAACCCGACCCGTCCCGCGATCTCGTCCACCGGGAGGTCCGTGGTCTCCAACAGGTGACGCGCCCCCAGGACCCTCTGGTGGATCAACCACCGCCCCGGGCTCGTCCCGACCTCCTCGTTGAACCTGCGGATGAAGGTCCTCAGGCTCATGTGTGCGTGTTCGGCCAGGTCAGACAGGGGGCCTGGCCGCCGTCGCGCCAGGTTCGCGCCACCCGGTTCGCGAGCTCGCTGCCCGTGGTCGGAGCGGACCAGGTGCCTGCTACCCCTTTCCGGAGAGGTGGTCGAGTGGGCCTCACCAACGCGACATCCGAGCGGTGGCGATGCTGGACGAGGACGACCACGCCGGAGTGGAAGCGATCGCCGGACTTGTGGACGAGGGAGTCCTGAAGGTGCACGTGAAGGCGATGTCCCGCTGTCCGAGGCGGCGAAGCCCACTCGCTGGGCGAGACCGGCCGGACCACGGGGAAGATCGTCCTGGTCATGGAGGACAATGAGGCGGGAGAACTGGAAAGGCTGCGCCGGATTTGTCTGTTTCTGGAGAACTTACAAAAACAGGCCCTTGCCGCCGGTAAGTTCGCACGTGAAAAAGGGTGCTCCCCGCGCACGCGGGGATGGTCCCGCCCTCCTGGCCTGCGCGTAGTTGCTGTAGGTGTGCTCCCCGCGCACGCGGGGATGGTCCAGTCGCTCACTCCAGATCCACTCCAGATGGAAGTGTTCCCCGCACGCGAGGATGGGCCGCATCAGGCCGGGGTGACCGCCTGCGGCGCAGGGGTGTCCTGCTCCAGTCACGGGCATGGGCTCTCGCCCCCACGAAGACCCTGACCCACCCGAGCCCGAGCCCGCTGACGACGGGCCGAAGGAAACCCACGACGACCACTGCGACTGATCCCTGACGCAACGAGGCAAGGACACTCGCTCGAACGGAGCGCGCTCCTACCGGCCTCGGGCTGGGACCTCGGCTTTGAGGAGCATCTCCTCGTACTCGTCCTCGGGGTCGGAGTCCAGCACGATCGCCCCGCCAGCGCCCACGGTGACCCCACCGTTGGCGTGCACGGCCGTGCGGATGACGATGCTGAGGTCCGCCTCGCCGGTGTACGAGACGTAGCCCAGCGCCCCGGAGTACACACCTCTGGCTGAGGACTCCAGCCGGTCGATGAGCTCCATTGTGCGCAGCTTCGGCGCACCGGTCATCGAACCGCCCGGGAAGCAGGCGCGGACCGCCTCCAGCGTCGACACCTCCGGGCGCAGCCGTCCTCGGATGGTCGAGACCAGCTGGTGCACGGTCGCGTACGACTCCGTGTACATGAAGGCGGGCACCTCCACGCTGCCGACCTCACACACTCGGCCGAGGTCGTTGCGGAGCAGGTCCACGATCATGAGGTTCTCGGCGCGTGTCTTGGCGCCGGTGCGCAGCTCGGAGGCGATGCGGGCGTCCGTTGCCGGATCGGCGTGGCGGGGCGCGGTGCCCTTGATGGGGCGGCTCTCGGCAACACGCTCCGCATCCACGCGCAGGAAGCGCTCGGGTGAGGCGCTGAGCACGGTCACTCCCCGGGCCCGGAGGAACGCGGCGTAGGGGGCGGGGCTGGCGGCGCGCAGGCGGCGGTAGAAGTCCAGGTCGCCACCGTCGCCGAGGTCGGGCAGACGGACCCGGTTGGTCAGGCAGATCTCGTAGCTCTCGCCGTCGGTCAGGTGGCCCAGACACGTCTTGACGTCGTCCACGTAGGCGTCGCGGGACTGTTCCAGGAGCGAGGCCAGGTCGACTGGCGTGAGCGAGGGCGCGGGCTCGGGCAGCGGGGGGAGGTCGCCCAGGGCCGCGAGCGTGTTCCGGACCCACTCGTCCGCGTCTGGCTCATCGTCCGCGCAGACCACATGGGTGCGGCCCTCATGGTGGTCGACGGCGACGAAGCGGTCGCAGCGCATCCACACGGCGTCCGGGGTGTCGGCCGTGTGGGCCTGGGCGGCCCCGCAGTCGGCCTTGAGTTCGTAGCCGAAGTAGCCCACGTAGCCGCCGGTGAACCCGAACGGCAGTCCGGTCGGGCGGGGTGTGTGGCGGGTGCGCCGTTCCAGTGCCCCGAACACGTCACCGGGCTCCTCACGGGTCCCGTCGGTGGTGTGCACACGCACGCCCGTGTCGCCGACGTCGTAGGTGAGGACCTCGGAGGAGTCTCCGAGGAAGGAGAAACGGGCGGGCCCATCGGGGCGGGAGCTGTCCAGCCAGAAGGCGTGTTCGGAGTCGCCGTACAGGTGGGCGAAGGCGCGCTCGGTGTCCACCGCGTAGGGGAGCGACTCGGAGCGGATCGAGGGTCCGCTCTCGGTGTCGTTCCTGGTGGTCGGCCCCTGGGCGTTGTGAGCGGAGGACGCTCCTTGGTGGTCGCGGGCCAGTGCCAGGAAGTTGGCGACCAGGTCGGCTCCGTGCTCGCTGGCGATGGACTCGGGGTGGAACTGCACGCCCCAGCGCGGCAGGTCGCGGTGGCTCAGCCCCATGACCACGCCGTCCTCGGCCCAGGCGGTGGCCACGAGGTTCCCGGGCAGGGGCTCGGACACGGCGAGGGAGTGATAGCGCACGGCGGTGAAGTCCTGCGGCACCCCTGAGAAGAGCCCGGTGCCGTCGTGCCGGACCCGGGTCAGGTGTCCGTGGCGGGGCTGGGGCGCCGCGTTCACCTCGGCTCCGGCCAGGTGCGCGATGGCCTGGTGCCCCAGGCACACCCCGAGGACCGGCAGGTCCGTGTGCGCGAGGAGTTCCGTGACGTGTCCCAGGTCGCGGGCGTTCTGCGGGCGGCCCGGTCCCGGTGACACCACGACCGCGTCCACGGTGGCGGGGTCGAACTCGGCCCAGCGGGGGTCGTCGTTGGTCAGAACCAGGGGCTCCGTGCCGAGCACCTCGGCGAGGAGCTGGAACAGGTTGTACGTATAAGAGTCGTGGTTGTCCACGAGGAGAACGCGCATCCCGCCCTTTCTGGGACCGGCCGTTGGATCGCGATGTCCCAGATTACGCCTTTCTGGGTGGTTCAAGGATCGCCAGCCCTGGTGATGGGACCGGGCAGGCTGTAGACAGGAGGAACCGCGGGCACGCCGGTCCGCTCACTGTCGAAGGTAGGGACGCCGTGAACGTCTTCGTCGCCGTGGTCGCGATCGTGGTCGTGCTGGGCCTGGCCTTCTTCTTCGTGCTCACCGTCACCGAGGTCGGCCAGCTGCTCACGCGGCGCCGCACCGGGCCGTCGATCGCTCCTCCCCCGGCCACGGACGCCGCCACCCAGGAGCTGCGCCTGCGCTACGCCCGAGGTGAGATCAGCCGCGAGGAGTACCTCCAGCGCAAGATCGACCTCGAGGAGTTCTGAGCCCTCGGAGACTCACGTCACACGCGCTGGCTGATTGACACTCAGGGCCGAGTGGGTACAGTTCTCCTCGTCCTGTTGTCTACGATCGAGGTGGACGTTGCGCATCTGAGGTTCGCGATCATCACGCGGTACGGCGCCGGTCTCCGGCTGTCCGACGCGTGCATGGAACCTCGGTGTAGGAGCCGTCCCTGACTCGACCAGGACCCCCTCGCCTTCCCTCACGGCGCAACGCCGCGTGGTGCTCGCACACGAAGCCCTTTCCACACCGCTTCTGACTGCGAGAACACCCATGTCCAAGACCAGCACCACCACGAGTGCCGCCGTCGCCTGTTCTGACCTGGCCTTCCAGTGGAAGGACGGCACCGTCGTGTTCGACGGACTGTCCCTCACCCTCGGCCGGGGCCGTACCGGACTGGTCGGCACCAACGGCGCTGGCAAGTCCACCCTGCTACGGCTCCTGGCCGGTCAACTGCGTCCCGCAAGGGGTTCGGTGACCGTCGGCGGGAGCCTGGCCTACCTGCCGCAGAACGTCACGCTCGACACCGGCACGCGGGTCGACCAGGCGATGGGCATCGCCGACAAACGCACCGCCCTGCACGCCATCGAGGCAGGAGACGCCTCCGAACAGCACTTCGAGACGGTCGGTGACGACTGGGACATCGAGGAGCGCACCCTGGCGACCCTGGGTTCGCTGGGGCTGGGCGGGATCGGCCTGGACCGCAGCGTCGGCCAGCTCTCCGGCGGCGAGACCGTCCTGCTTCGCCTGGCCACGGTCCTGCTGGAGCGCCCCGACGTGCTCCTGCTCGACGAACCCACCAACAACCTGGACCTCGTCGCACGCTGCCGACTCTACGAGACGGTGGAGACCTGGCGGTCGGGCTCCCTGGTGGTGGTCAGCCACGACCTGGAACTCCTGGAACGGGTGGACCGGATCGCGGAGCTGCGGACCGGCTCGGTGACCGTCTACGGCGGCGGCTGGACCGCCTACCAGGAGGCGCTGGCCGTGCAGCAGGAGGCGGCCGAACGGACCCTGCGCGCGGCCGACGCCGACGTGCGCCGACAGAAAAGGGAACTGGAGGAGACCCAGGTCAAACTGGCCCGACGCCAGCGCACCGCCAAGAAGGCGGCCATCGACGGAGGAATCCCGAAGATCGTCCAGGGCGCGCTCAAGCGGGCCGCCCAGGAGTCCGCGGGCAAGCTCCGGGGCACCCACGAGGACCGGCTCGACGAGGCGCGCGAACGCCGCGAAGAGGCGGCCGACGCGGTGCGTGACGACGCGGAGATCCGGGTGGAGCTGCCCCACACCGAGGTTCCCAACGGCCGTGACGTGCTCAGTCTGCGCGGGGTGCGCCCCCGGTTCGGCCGTCTGGTCTCGGGCGACCTACTGGTACGCGGACCGGAGCGGATCGCCCTGGTGGGACGCAACGGAGCGGGCAAGACCACGCTGTTGCGCGCCGTGGCCGGGCAGGAGAGCCCCGTGGAGGGCGAGGTCGACGTGTCCGTGCCCGTACGGTTCCTGCCACAGCGGCTGGACGTGCT
Organism: Nocardiopsis sp. SBT366; assembly: GCF_001083815.1. NCBI lineage: Bacteria > Bacillati > Actinomycetota > Actinomycetes > Streptosporangiales > Nocardiopsidaceae > Nocardiopsis > Nocardiopsis sp. SBT366. The sequence goes on from NZ_LAVM01000037.1 coordinate 40,967, forward strand.
GGACGAGTCCCTGAGCGTCGCGGAGAACGTCTCCGACGCCGCTCCGGGCGTCAGCGCCCAACACATCCGCGCCCAGCTGGCACGGTTCCTGTTCAAGGGGAACCGGGCCGCGCAGGTCGCGGGGACGCTGTCCGGCGGCGAACGCTTCCGGGCCGCCCTGGCGGCGACCATGCTGGCCTCCCCGGCCCCGCAGTTGTTGATGCTGGACGAGCCCACCAACAACCTGGACCTGTCCAGCGTGCGGCAGTTGACCAACGCCCTGGAGGCCTACCAGGGGGCGTTGCTGGTCGCCAGCCACGACCTGCGTTTCCTGGAGTCCATCGGGATCACCCGCTGGCTGCTGCTCGACGAGGAGCTGCGGGAGACCACCGCCGAGGAGGTGCGCGAGCTGTTCACCGGCGCACCGGACGAACGGTGACCCCCTCGGCGGCTCCGGCGGGGTCAGCTCCTCAGGGGGCGGACGCGCCGGGGTAGGTGCCGAACGACCAGAGGTTGCCCTCCGGGTCGCGCACCCCGAACTCACGGGAGCCGTAGTCGGTGTCCGCGAGGGGGCGGGTGACGTCCGCGCCCCGGGCGGTCACCCGCTCGTACAGGGCGTCCGGGTCGGTGGTGACCACGTAGGTCCCCGCCGTCCCGGGCTGGCGTGACCACTCGCCTCCGGGCTTGTGGGTGCCGAGCATGAGACCGCCGCTGCCCTCGGGCCACAGCAGTTCGGCATGGGCCACGGTGTCGCCGTCGTCGTGACGCGCCGCGAGCACGAAGCCGAAGGTCTCGACGTAGTAGTCGATCAGTCTGGGTGCGTCCACGGCCTGGAGCGTGCTCCAGACGGTGGGATTCGTGTTGCTCATGGTGTCCATTCTTCGTGTGGGGCGCGGGCCACGTCTTGGATGTTTCGGAACTCCCTGACCAGCCAGGACCCCGGGGAGAGCCCGGTGAAGCGCACGAACTCCCTGTTCAGGTGGGCCTGGTCGCTGTACCCGGCTTCGGTGGCCACCTCGGCGAGCCGGACCCGGCCGTGCAGGCGAACGTCCTGGGTGATCAGGGTGCGTGCGTACTCGAAGCGCATCAGGGTCGCCACCGTCTTGGGTGACCGCCCGACCTCGCGGTGGAAAAGAGTGCCAAGGTGGCGCGCGCTCAGGCCCACCTCGCGAGCGAGCTCGGCAACGGGGAATCGTCCGCGGCTACGGGCCAGCAGCTCCCAGGCGTGCACGACCTCACTCCTCGGCGCCACCGCGCCCAGGTCGCGGTGGCGCGCAACGAGGTAGTGACGGACCAGCGTGAACGACGCGTCCCACCCGGGTGCCTCGGTCAGCCGCTCGTGGACCTCGGTGGCGGGACGTCCCAGCATCTCCGAGGCGTCGAACCCGTCGGAGTCGCCCACGGCCAGTTCCGACCCCGGTACGCCGAAGAGCGCGCGGGAGGCGAGGGGGTGCACCGAGACCTGGACCCCGGACTGCCCCGGCCGCTGGTTCACGTGGGTCGCCCGGATGTGGAGTCCGCCCAACAGCACCGGGCTGGGGCGGGCGTCGGCCAACCGGTCCGGGGTGTCAGCGGCCTCGACCCCGTCGTCCAGGCTGAGGATGAGGGTCAGGGTCGCCGACGGCAGACCGAGGTGGACGGAGTCGGGCGCGTCGCGGTTGCGGTAGCCGACCATCGCGGCCACCCCGGGAGCGCTGTCGGGGGCCGCCACCGCGAAGTCCCAGGTGTGGCCCCGTTCCCTGCCGTCCACGCTTCCAGCCTAGCTCCCATCCGTGCCCCCATCTGCCCCCAGAGGCCGAAGCCGAAGGCTTCCGGGGGCAGATCTGGGCTAACCCCGCATCTCCTCCAGGGTCTTGCCCTTGGTCTCCTGCACGAACTTGAGCACGAAGAAGAAGGACAGCAGGGCGAAGGCCGCGTAGATCGTGTAGGAGCCGGGCAGGCTCCAGTCCCGCAGGCTCGGGAAGCTCACGGTGATCAGCCAGTTGGCCAGCCACTGGGTGGCGGTGGCCACGCCCATGGCGGCGGCGCGGATCCGCAGCGGGAACATCTCTCCCAGCAGCACCCACACGACCGCGCCCCACGACAGGGCGAAGAACAGCACGAACGAACTGGCCGCGACCAACGCCACCACGCCCCACATGAAGGGGAGCGTGACCTCTTCGCCGGATCCGGTGGCGTGGCTGAACGCGAAGGCGGCCAGGCCCAGTGCCACGGTCATGCCCGCCGACCCCGCCAGCAGCAGCGGCTTGCGCCCCACCCGGTCCACCAGCATGATCGCGATCACCGTGCCCACGATGTTCACCAGGGAGGTGAACAGGCTCAGCAGCAGCGAGTCGGTCTCGGCCACACCCACCGACTGCCACAGGGAGCTGGAGTAGTAGAAGATGACGTTGATGCCCACCAGCTGTTGGAAGGCGGAGACCGCCATACCGATCCACACGATGGGCAGCAGGCCGTACTTCCCGGTGAGGTCACGCAGGCTGGGGCGTACCTCCGACCCCAGGGCCTCCTTGATCTCCCCGATCCGCCGGTCGATCCGGGCGGTCCCGCCGCCCTCGACCTCGCTCAGGATGGTCCGGGCCCGGTCCACGCGCCCCACCCGCACCAGATATCGGGGCGACTCGGGGATGATCAGGCTCAACCCGAGGTAGACCAGCGCGGGCAACGCCTCCACGGCCAGCATCCACTGCCACGCCTGGACCGGCCCGAGCATGTTGTGCGCGCTGCCGTTCGCCTCCTGGGCGATCGCGTAGTTCACCAACTGGGAACAGGCGATTCCCAGCACGATGGCGAGCTGTTGCAGGGAGGCCAGGCGGCCCCGGTAGGCGGCGGGCGAGACCTCGGCGATGTAGGTCGGCGCGATCACCGAGGCCATACCGATCGCCACGCCGCCGATGATCCGCCAGAAGGTCAGGTCCCAGATGGAGAACGGCAGGGCCGAACCGATGGCGCTCACCGCGAAGAGCACACCGGCGATCTGCATGGCCCGGATGCGGCCGAGCCGGTCGGCGAGGTTGCCCGCCGCCGCCGCGCCCACCACACAGCCCAGCAGCGCGGAGGCGACGGTGAATCCCAGGATCCCGGGTCCCACCTCGAACCGCTGCTGGATGGCGTCGACCGCACCGTTGATCACGGCGCTGTCGTAACCAAACAAGAAGCCACCCATCGCGGCCGCGGACGCGATCATGGTCACGTGGGCCAGGTTCGCGTCACCGGCCCCCGCCGGAGATGCTCCGGTATCGCTCACATCTGCCTCTTCCCAGTTCACAGGCGTACATGGGTAGTGCGCCCGTGCTCCACAGTGACAGATCAGCGCCCTCCGGTCCCGGAGCGCAACGCGAACCGGGAACGCACCGGACCGCGGTTGGAGGCACCTCGCCAACTACTGCCTCTCCCACGTTTCTCCCATCCGAGCCCGGACCGGAGCAAGCCGATGTGAACGTCCGGGGCCCGATCCGGCGGGCGGCGAGAGGCCATACACGCCAAGTGGTCGACTCTCGACTCGGTGCTGGAGGAGGGGGTCAGGCGGCAGCGCGGGATCCAGCAGCGGGCGGGGCCGCTTCGCTCCCCCCGCCAGCCGCGCCCGGGATCAGTGACCCGGCCAGCAGTCCCTGGTCACACGGTGCGCTTCGATTCGGCGGTTTGCCGGATGAAGTGCGCGATGTGTGGGGGGACCGGCGCGGGAAGACGGTCAGGATCGCAGAACCGCAGGGCCTGCCCCTCCCCCAGCACCAGGTCCCGCTCGGGACCGTCCCAGTCCGCGTGGAACACCCTGTCCTGCCCGCCGGGGTGTTCGTCCACGCTCACCTCGCTCACGAGGTCGAGGAGGATCCCCGTCTCCTCGGCCACCTCCCGGCGAGCTGTCTGCTCCCAGGACTCGCCTGCTTCCCGGTGCCCGCCGGGCAGGCTCCAGTGACCGGGCCAGCAGATGCCCTCGATGTCGTCACGAAGCTGGAGCAGCACCTGGCCGCGCCCGTTGGTGATCACTACGACGCATCCGGCAGGGTCGGTGTCGGCCATGGGATTCTCCTCTGGTCAAGAGAGCGGTCCCCCACCGTAACGAGGGGACCGCTCTGCGCCGCGTTCCGGGGACGGGTCAGCTCCCGTGTTCGGTGGTCGACCGCAAGGCGCTCTCATGCTCACCCTGAGCGGGGGCTGATCCGCTTGATGGCGGCCGAGGTCGTCGAGCACATCCCGTTCTGGATCCCCCGAGGAGTCGGCGTACCCGGCGGTTCCCCGGCCACTGCGTCGGTCTCCCCGGGTCCGTGGTGATCAGCGACCCGCTCTAACGGAGTGGGGCGTCCGCGCCGCTCGCCCGGCCCGTGTGGCTGGATCGAACCAGCCGTCCATCCACGCCTCCACAGGGAATCCCGGGGCCACACCGTTCGTGGACCTCTAGGCGGTGGGGTGTTGGGTCGGGCGGCCGAGCTGGCGCACCTGCCAACCGGCCGCCTGCCAGACGGGAACGTCGATGGCGTTGCGCACGTCGACCACGACACGACGTGCGACGACCTCCGCCAGTTCGCGTGGCAGGTCCGCGTCCTGGGTGAACTGGGGCCATTCGGTACCGATGACGAGCAGGTCGGCGTCGGTGGCCGCCTCGGCCGCGGTGGCCGCGTAGGAGTACTCCGGGTGCAGGCGCCGCGCGGCCGCCACCGACTCGGGGTCGTGGATGCGTACCTGCGCGCCGTCCTGGTGGAGCAACCCGGCCAGCCGCAGCGCCGGACTGCTGCGGACGTCGGAGGTTCCGGCCTTGAAGGAGGCGCCGAGCACGCCGATGCGGGCGCCGTCCACCGGACCCTGGTTGGCGGCCTCCACCAGCGCCTGCGCGGAGTGCAGCTGCGCGGTGTTGACGTCCTGGACCGCACCCAGCATCGCGGCGGCCTGGTGGGCGCCAAGTTCGTTGATGCGGTGGGTGAAGGCGGCCACGTCCTTGGGCAGGCACCCGCCACCGAACCCGATGCCGGGCCGCATCCCCTTGGGGCCGATCCGCTCGTCCAGGCCGAGCGCGTGGGCGATGGCGTTGACGTCGGCGCCCGTGTGGTCGGCGACCTGGCTCATGGCGTTGATGAAGGAGATCTTCGTGGCCAGGAACGCGTTGGCGGCGGACTTGAGAACCTCGGCGGTGGCCGGGGTGGTGACGATCATGGGTGTGCCACGGTCCAGGATCGGCGCGTACACCTCGCGCACGGCCAGTTCGGCCTCCTTGGAGGACACCCCGGCCACGATCCGGTCCGGGTAGAGGGAGTCGTGGATGGCGTGGCCCTCGCGCAGGAACTCCGGGTTCCACGCCAGGTGGGCTTCGGGCGCGTGTCCGGAGAGGATGCGCTCCAGGCGGGCGGCGGTACCCACGGTCACCGTGGACTTGCCCACGACCGTGGCCGGGCCCGTGAGCAGCTTGGCCAGGGCACGCACGGCGCCCAGGACCTGGGAGACGTCGTATCCCCTGCGGTCCTCGCGCAGGGGGGTGCCCACGCACACGAAGTGCAGGTCGGCGAACTCGGCGGCTTCGGCGAGGCTGGTGGTGAACCGCAGCCGTCCCGAGGCGGTGTGGCGCTCCAGCAGTTCGCCCAGGCGGTCCTCAAAGAAGGCCGACTGGCCGCTGTTGAGAGTCTTGACCGCGTCGGCGTTGAGTTCCACGCCGACGACGTCATGGCCCAGTTCCGCCATCGCGGCGGCGTGGGGGGCGCCGAGGTGGCCACAGCCGATCACGGATACGCGCATGGTCGCTGCTTTCTGAGAGTGGTGTCCAAGCGCGCGCTCGTCGGGCGGGCGCGCCTTGGCGACGCTACCGGGATCAGGCCGTCCGACATTCGGTTTCGAGCCCCGAAACACCGGAACAGTTCGCACGACGTCCGCGGGACCCCGTGGCTGGGGCGCGCACGGGAGAGGCCGAAACCGGAGGCGAGCCCGCCCAGCTCGGCGGGGCCCGGGGAAGGGAGCCGTATGACTGCGTGCTGCCGTTCACCACCAAAGGCTCCGTACGCTGACCTCCACGAGCTGGAAATCACCACGGGACGACTCGATATCCACTCGGCCCCGGGCAACGCGTCCACCGAGGAGGTCACCGGGTCCGGGACGTTCTCCTGGACGACGCCACCGCATCCGGACCGATCCGGCTCCATCGACTGACCCCACACGAGGAGCGCCGTCGGAGTGCCGGGGCCGTTCCTCGCACGGGGGCGGGGGTCGACCGGGGTTCGGGTCCGTCAACTCACGACGACGCAGGGCAGCCGACCGACGAACGGCGCGGGCCCCTGGGGGACCCGCGCCGCACGTGAACCGGGAGGTGTCAGCAGCCGGTGCTGCTGGTGATGGTGGTGTTGCCGTAGTAGCGAATCGACACCCCGTTGAGCACCGCGCGCACCACGGTGCCGTTGACACGCTGCTCGTAGTGCAGGTGCGGACCGGTCGAGCCACCGGTGCTGCCGACCTTGCCGATGACGGTTCCGGTGCTCACCCGGGTGCCCACCGAGACCGACTGCGAGTTGAGGTGCGCGTAGAGGGTGGTGACGCCGCTGCCGTGGTCGATGACGATGTACTTGCCGTAGCTGGTGTTTCCCCGGTCGGCGACCGTGGTCACGGTGCCCGCGGCACTGGAGCGCACGTTCTGGTTCAGGGCGTTCGAGCGCTGGAAGTCGACCGCCAGCTGCGGGTTGTGGTTGGTGCGGGTGTTGGCGGTCCAGACCTGACCGCAGTCGAAGGGCGTGCGCAGGTTGACCGCGGCTACTGCCTGTTCGCTCGCCACGGCACTCACCGGCACGAGTACGACGGTCAACAGGGCCGTGGCCACAAGCGTGCTCAGACGCCTGAACAGCGCTCCGGAACGGGGGAACTTCATGGGGGGGTCCTTTCCTCGCGGGAGCGGGGGTGCGAGAACTACGGAGGCTCGATACCCACATGAACGAGATCAATCACGAAACGAGACGGATTATCTCGTTCGTCATTATTCGCGCGAGTGCACGGAACGGTGCGACGGTTGACCGCGCACCCGGTTCCTCGTGAGACAGGGGTTCACCTCGAAGGGTTCTCCTTCGGGGTGCTCGAAAGCGGATCTCTTCCGCCAGGAACGGATCACCCGAAAGGCTCTCCCTTCCCCCTGTATATGGTCATTGGCGAAACTCAGAACACCGCTCCCACGCGTCGTCGCGGAAGGAAACACGAACGCGATTCCCTCATCGTCCGAAACCGCCCCCGAACACGACGCGGGCCCCGGTGTTTCCGGGGCCCGCGTCATTCGTGAAGGAGCGTCAGGGTGCCGGGGTGGTCTCAACGACCGCGTCCGGGCAGTTCTCCGCGACGGAGTCGAGGGCGGCGCGTTCGGCCTCGTCCACGGTCAGGCCCCAGCGCGTCTTCACCGTGGTCCACTCCGTGACGTAGCGGCAGTGCGCGTCGGCCGCCGGAGGCAGCCACTGGGCCGGGTCCTTGTCGGACTTGGAACGGTTCGACGCCGCGCTGACCGCGACCAGCGCGACGGGCTCGTCCAGGTCGTTGGCGTAGGCCTGACGGCGCTGGGTGCTCCACTGAGACGCACCCGAGTCCCAGGCCTCCGCCAGCGGCACCATGTGGTCGATGTCCAGCCCGCGGGCGTCGGTGAAGGTGCGGTCGTCGTAGTAGGAGTGCCACTCGCCTCCGCTCAGGCGGCACCGCTCGCCGACCTCGGGCGCGGTGACGGCCTCCTCCAGCAGCACCTCCGCCCGGGTGTTGCAGCCGTTTCTGTCGGCGTCGACCCAGTGGGGGAAGAGGCTTCGGTCGTACCCGTCCCTGGACTCCTCGGCCACAGTGAGGGCTTCGATCGCCTCAGTGAGAGGGGTGGGGGCGGCGTACGCGGGGGCGGGTGCCAGCATAAGAGCGGCGGCGAAAGGGAGCAGGGCGAGTGCTGCCGAACTTCGGATCATGCGAACGTGACCTTTCCATGGGAATTACCGAACGTGATGATCCTGGCCTCGGAGTGTTCGTGGCAACCCGACACCCCGAAAGGAGCAAGTGACCGCGAAACCCGGCGTAAGCAGCTCAAACAGGGAATTCATGCGTGAATTGCCGGACGACGAACCGATCTCTTCCATTACCCTGGGTGGATGATCGTCCGGAACGCCACCGGCCGCGACGGGCCCGCGATCAGTGACCTCATGATCCGCGCCGCGCCGCATTTCGACACGAAGGGCTACCCGGAGCAGCTCCTGCCTCCCGGGATGGTGGTCCTCGTCGCGGAGGAGGAGGGTCGAGTCGTCGGCTGGTTGGAGGCCGTGCTCGACTGGGCGTACACGGGTCCCGGCGCGCCCGCTCCCCCGCCCCACGGGTACGTGCTCGCGGTCGTCGTGGACCCCGAGCGACGCAGGCGTGGGATCGGGTGCGCCCTGCTGGACCGGTACGTGCACAGGGCGCGCGAGGCCGGGGTCAGGTGGGTGTTCCTACTGCCGGAGGGCGGTGAGGGCGTGGAGGGAAGGCTCGCGTTCTTCCGCGCCGCCGGGTTCACTCCGCTTCCGGTCACGGACGACCCGCTGCCGCCCATGGGCCGGTGGACGGGAGCGGACGAGACCGCTCACCGGCCGAGTTGAGCCACTGCGGCCCTGCCACGGCACACAAGACTTCGATCGGTTTCTTGGCGGGTTCCGGCACTGCGTGAACGTGCCCCCAGCCCCCAGGATCATTCCCGTGACGACTTTCCACGCTTGCCTCCACGCACTGTCCGAGAAGGCCCTGCGCCGTGAGACCCCCACCCGCGACGAACTCCTGAAGGTGTTGAACAGCTCCGACGACGACCTGATGGACCTGGTCGCCGCCGCCTCGCGGGTCCGCCGTCGCTACTTCGGCCGCCGGGTCAAGCTCAACTACCTCGTCAACATGAAGAGCGGCCTGTGCCCGGAGGACTGCTTCTACTGCTCCCAGCGGCTCGGGTCCCAGGCCGAGATCGTCAAGTACACGTGGCTCAAGCCCGACCAGACCCGAGAGGCCGTCTCGCACGGGGTGAAGGCCGGGGCCAGCCGCGTGTGCCTGGTGGCCAGCGGGCGCGGACCCACCGACCGCGACGTGGACCGCCTTGCCCCCGCCGTGGCCGGGATCAAGGAGGAACACCCCGGAGTGGAGGTGTGCGCCTGCCTCGGCCTGCTCTCCGAGGGACAGGCCGACAGGCTCCGCGAGGCCGGGGTCGACGCCTACAACCACAACCTCAACACCTCGGAGGAGCGCTACTCCGACATCTGCACCACACACGAGTTCGCCGACCGGGTCGACACGGTCCAACGGGCCAAGCACGCCGGGTTGTCCCCCTGCTCGGGGCTGATCGCGGGCATGCGCGAGAGCGACGACGACCTCGTCGACGCCCTGTTCGCGCTGCGTGAGCTGGCCCCGGACTCGGTCCCGGTCAACTTCCTCATGCCGTTCGACGGCACGCCCCTGGAGGGCACCTGGGAACTGACCCCGCAGCGTTGCCTGCGCGTGCTGGCCGCCACCCGCTTCGTCTTCCCGGACGTGGAGGTGCGCCTGGCCGGCGGGCGCGAGATCCACCTGCGCTCCCTCCAGCCCCTGGCCCTGCACATCGCCAACTCGATCTTCCTCGGCGACTACCTCACCAGCGAGGGACAGGCGGGCCGGGACGACCTGGAGATGATCGCGGACGCCGGGTTCGTGGTGCAGGACGCGGGCGAGCCGACCCTTCCGGGCGAGCGCCACGACCTGCTGCGGACCCGCCAGCGGGGGGCCGGAACCGACCTGCCGCCCAACGCCTGACCGGGCCCGGTGGGCGCCGCGCGCTCCGCAGCGCCCTCACCGAGGCCCTCGTCCCCGCTCCGGCCCGGGGTCAGTCCACGGAGGGGGTCTGGCTCCGGTCGGGAACGAAGGCGGACAGGTCCACCCCGGGGTCCTCTCCCATCGCGAGCCGGGCGGCGACCACACCCTGGTACGGGCCGAAGGTGAGCCCCTGGGAGCCCAACCCCGTGGCCACCAGCACGCCGGGCAGCCGCTCGATGGGACCGAGCAGCTGCTGGCCGTCGTGGGTGCCGGGACGGAACCCCACACGCGTCTCGACCACGCTGGCCTCGGCCAGCTCCGGGAGCAGTTCCAGCGCGGTGGACAGGTTGTGCGAGAGCCCGGCCGCGGTCACCCTGCGGTCGAACCCCGCCTCGGGCTCGGTCGTGCCCCCGGTGACCACCCGGTTGGGCGCGAAGGCGCTCACGTAGTAGTCGCATTCCCCGAACCGCACCACCGGCCAGGAGCGGGTGTCCCGCTCCGGGAGTGCGAAGTGGGTCATCTGACCGCGCACCGGGTGCACCCCCAGCTCGACCCCGGCGACCGACAGCAGACCCGCGGACCAGGCCCCGGCCGCCACGATCACGATCGGCGCCTCCAGGTCCTCGTTGCCCACCCGTACACCGGTGACGCGGTGGCCGTTCCACAGCAGGCTGGAGTCGCCCTTGTAGTAGTGCAGTCCGCGCTCCCCCGCGGCGGTGAACAGGGCGGACCGGACACGGCGCCCGTCGATCCGGGCCATGCCGCCGATGTGCACGCCCGCGTAGGGTTCGGGCAGCAGCGGGAAGTGGCGCCGGGGCTCCCCCTCCGCCAACCGCTCCACACGGCCCATGGTGGCGAACTCGGGGCGCTCGGAGAGCGTGCGCAGGAGCTCGAAGCCCGCGTCGCCGCCCTCGCGGTCCACCGACATCCCACCGACCACCTCGTATCCGGTGGTCTGCCCGTCCTCGGCCAGCTCCGCCATGAGCCCCGGGTAGTGCTCGGCGGCGCGGGCCTTGAAGTCCCACACCGGTGGCGCGTCCCAGGGGAACGGCCACGGGAACACCACCCCCGTCCCGGCCGCAGTGGCCTGTCCCAGGTGGGAGGCGTCCACCAGAGCCGTGGACACACCCTTCTTCGTCAGGTGGAAGGCCGCGCTGGCCCCCACGACCCCGCCGCCGACAACGATCACGTCCATACGTCCACCCTGCCGCCACCCGCGCCGACGGACAAGCCGTTCGCCCCGCGTGCCGGTCCGCGAAACGGGGTAGGGAGTCGCGATACGCTGCGGCTTTCCTTGACGGAGCCCGGCCCCCTTCCCCTTTCCTTTCCTGGAGGTCGTATGGACGGTTACACCTATTTCGGGGTCGCCCTGATGCGTCGCCCCAGCCCTCGCCTGGCCGACGGCATCGTCACGCACATCGAGCGGGCCTCGGTGGATCCGGTGCTGGCCGCCCGTCAGTTCACCATCTACCAGGAGACGGTGGCCTCGGCCGGTTGGCGGGTGCACGAGGTGGATCCGGCCCCGGAGCACCCGGACTCGGTGTTCGTGGAGGACCCGTTGGTGGTGTGCGAGGATCTGGCGGTCCTGACCCGTTCGGGGGCGACGGAGCGGCGGGGCGAGGTGGCGGGGGTGGAGGCCACGGTCAGCGCCCTGGGGTTGAGGGTGGTGCGGATCGAGGATCCCGGGACCCTCGACGGCGGTGACGTCCTCCAGGTCGGGGAGACCGTGTACGTGGGGGTCGGCGGGCGGACCAACGAGGACGGCGCCGACCAGCTCGAACAGCATCTGGCCCCGCTGGGCCGCAAGGTCCGCAGGATCGCGCTGGGTCGGGCCCTGCACCTGAAGTCGGCCGTGACCGCCCTGCCGGACGGCACTTTGGTCGGCCTGCCCGAGTTGATCGATGCCAGCGGCCTGCCACCGATCCGCCAGGCCCCCGAGGAACCGGGCGCGCACGTGCTGCCCCTGGGCGGTCGTGACGTGCTGGTCAGTGCCGCCGCGCACGAGACCATCCACCAGCTGACCGCGGACCACTGGCGGGTACTGCCGGTCGACATCTCCGAGTTCGAGAAGTTGGAGGCCTGCGTGACCTGCCTGAGCGTGCTGATCCCCGACCGCCCCGCGTCCCCGTCCGCCTGACCGGCGCGGGAGGTGCGCCTGCCCTCACGCGCCCCGCCCCGGCAAACGGTCGGGGCGGGCCGCGCGGAAGGTGCGCCGGTAGGTGTCCGGCGGCACCCCGAGGGCGCGCCGGAAGTGCCTGCGCAGCGTGGCGGCGGTGCCCGTCCCGGTACGGGAGGCGATGACCTCCACCGAATCGTCGGTGGTCTCGAGGAGTTCCTGGGCGCGGCGCACACGCTGGTCGTTCAGCCAGCGCAGCGGGGTCACACCCGTGACCGCCACGAAGCGTCGGGTGAGGTTGCGGGGGCTCGTGCTGGAACGTCGCGCCAGGTCCGCGACGGTCAACGGCTGGTCCAGTCGGCCAGCCGCCCACTGGAGGAGTTCGGTGAGGGCGTGGCCTGGCTGAACGGCTGCCGGTGCCGTGACGAACTGGGCCTGACCACCCTCCCGGTGCGGTGGCACGACGAGGCGGCGAGCGAGGGCGTTGGCGACCCCGGCGCCGTGGTCGGTACGGACGATGTGCAGGCACAGGTCCATTCCGGCCGCCTTGCCAGCCGAGGTCAGCACCGTGCCCTCATCGGTGTAGAGGACGTCCGGTTCCACCCGGACCCGGGGGTACCGGTCGGCCAGGGCGTCGGTGTGCATCCAGTGGGTGGTCGCGCGGCGCCCGTCCAGGAGTCCCGCGGCCGCCAGCACGAACGCCCCGGTGCAGAGCGACACGATCCTGGCCCCTCGGCCGTGGGCCGCGCGCACGGCGTGGACGAGGTCGGCGGGCGGATGGGCCCCGACGTCGTCGAAGGCCGCGACGATCACGGTGTCGGCCTCGGCGAGGGCGTCGTACCCGTCCGTGGCCTCGACGCGCAACCACGCGCCGAGCCGCGTCGGGCGAGGGCAGCAGACGCCGAAGTCGTACCAGGGGTCCGCCAACCCTCGGTCGACCCCGAACACCTCCAGGGCGGCAGCGGCCTCGAACGGCATCGCTCCGTCGTACAGCGCCAGCCTCACAGTCGAAGTCATGTCCGAAACTGTACGCATGTGGTCGTTTCCGGCACTCGTGTTCCCCTTCGGCGACCTCGACCATGGACTCATGAACCTCCCTCACCGAGCGGTCGCCGTCTTCGGGGCCTACGGGCACACCGCCGTCTTCGTCCTCTCCGAACTCCGTCGACGGGGCCTCCTCCCGGTCCTTGTGGGCCGTGACCCTGACCGCCTGCGAACTTTGGCGACCGACCACCCCGACTCCCCGATCCGAGTGGCCTCGGTCGACGACCCGCTCTCCCTGGACCGCGCCCTCACCGGGACGGCGGCGGTGATCAACTGCGCGGGTCCCTTCGCCGACACCGCGCCCGCCGTGCTCGACGCCGCCCTGCGAGCCCGCGTCCCCTACCTGGACGTGGGCGCGGAACAGGCCGTGGCCCTGGAGATCTTCCAGGACTGGCAGGAGCCCGCCCGCGCCGCGGGGGTGACGGTTGTCCCGTCCCTGGCCTTCTTCGGCGGGCTCGGCGATCTGTTGGCGACCACGGCGATGGGTGCCGCATCCGAGGCGGACGCGGTCGACCTCGCCTACGGCCTGGACGGGTGGGAACCGACCTCGGGGACCCGGCTCACCGGCAGGCGCAACGCCGGGCGCCACATGGTGTACTCCGGTGGCCGGTTCCACGCGCCTTCGAGGCAGGCCGAGGTGACCACCTGGGAGTTCCCCCAGCCGCTGGGCCTCACGGAGGTCACCGAGTTCCCCACCGCCGACCAGGTCACCATCTCCCGGCACGTGCGCACGCCCGACGTGCGCGCGCACATGAACCTGGCGCCCCTGCGGGACGTTCGGGACCCGGCCACACCGGCGCCCGAGGCGGCAGACGACAGCGGACGCTCGGCGCAGACCTTCGTCGTGGACGCGGTCGTGCACCGGGGCGGGGAGCGGAGGAGGGCGCGGGCCTTTGGCCGTGACATCTACGCGGTCACCGCTCCCCTGGTCGCGGAGGCCACCCTTCGGGCCATCGACGGACGGGTCCGCGCCGGCGCCGGAGTACACGCACCCGGAGCCCTCTTCGACGCCGGGGACCTGTTGCGGTCCCTTTCCCCGGACCACCTGGGCCTGGAACTGCCCGAGCCGTGGAGTGCCGGGGTCGGGGTCTGACCGTGCCCGGTCACGGGCCCTGTCCGCCGCTACCCCCCCGCCCCAGGAGGCGCAACGGCGCGGGTCGCGGCGGCGGCTGCCGTGACGGTCCGGGCGTTCGGCCTGGCAGGTGGAGGCCAGGAACGGACCTCCACTCCTGGCAGACTCGGGGCATGAAGTCGACATCGGCCCGGCTGCTCCAGCTCCTGTCCCTCCTCCAGACCCGTAAGGACTGGCCGGGGGCCGACCTCGCCGATCGCCTCGAGGTCAGCCCGCGTACCATCCGGCGCGACGTGGACCGCCTCCGCGACCTGGGCTACCCCATCCAGGCGACCATGGGCACCGGTGGCGGATACCAGCTGGGAGCGGGTGCGGCCCTGCCACCGCTCCTCCTGGACGACGACGAGGCGGTGGCGGTCGCTGTGGGCCTGCGCACCGCCGCGCAGGGCGGGGTCTCGGGGATCGAGGAGACCTCGGTGCGGGCCCTGGCCAAGCTCCTTCAGGTACTTCCCTCCCGTTTGCGCCGCCGTGTGGACGCGCTGGGGACCTTCACTGTCCCGATGCCGGGCGAGGGCCCCTCGGTCGACTCCGCGACCCTCACCCTGGTGGCCTCGGCCTGCCGTGACAGCGAGCTGCTGCGCTTCGACTACGAACGCCACGACGGGTCGACCGGACGTCGGATCGTGGAGCCGCACCGCCTGGTCTCCCATGGGCGCCGCTGGTACCTGGTTTCCTGGGACACCGACCGCGACGACTGGCGCACCTTCAGGCTGGACCGCATGCGCCCGCTCACTCCCACCGGCCCGCGGGTGCCGCCGCGCGACCCACCGGAGCGTGGGGTGGCCGCCTATCTCGCCGACCGGATGAACCTGCACATGTGGCCGATCAAGGCGCGTGTGCGACTGGGGGTGTCCGCCGAGACGGCCATGGAGGGCCCCGCCGCGCGTCACGGCGTCATCGAGGCGGTGGACGAGCACTCCTGCGTGCTGCTGTGCGCGGGCGAGGACCTGGTCGGCATGGCCTGCTACCTGGCCATGCTCGACGTCGACATGGAGGTGGAGGAGCCCGCGGAGCTGCGCGCGGAGATGGGCCGTCTGGGAGAGCGGCTCTCACGCATGGGTGGGTCCTCCCGACGCACCCCGGGGGCCTGACCAGGGCGCATGAGTACGGGTACTCACCGCGCGTGGGTACGGACACCGATGTCCGGAGGGCCCCTCCCGGCCTAGGTTCGCCCTATGACGCACCTCCTCATCGGTCACACCGCGATGGTCATCCACTACCTGTTCTTCGCCTATGTCGTCCTCGGCGGCTTCCTCTCCTGGAAGTGGCCGAGGATGTTCTGGCCGCACCTCGCGGTGGCGGTGTACGCGCTCGGGATCGTCGTGGTCGGTTGGTCGTGCTTCCTCACCGACATCGAGAACTGGTCCCGTTTGCAGACCGGCCGCGAGGTGATGCGGAACGGGTTCATCGACTTCCACATCACCGGTGTCCTGTACCCGGTGGAGCACCTGATGACCTCGCGGTTCGTGATCGCGGGGATCATCGTCTGCGCCTACGCGGGCGCCGCGTGGAACCTGTACCGGCGACCGGCGGTGACCGCCCCCGAGCCGGTGTCCGGCTAGTCCCAGGAACCTCCAGTTGGGTCAAGTCCGCACGGGAACGCCACAAAGCCGCTACGTTAAGGAGTCGTTTACTTTCGTAGAGTAATGAAAGTGGGGCTTCCGCGTGCCCGACCAGACCCGACACCCCAGCCTGGAACTGCGCGAACTCAGTGTTCCTCCGACAGTCCGGCCGCTCCGACCCGGCTACCGTGTCGCCCGCTGGGACGACCCCACCGCCCTGGCCCCCGAGTGCCGCGAACGCCTCCACCGCGCGCTGCGCGACCTGGCGGCCCGCGCCTTCGGCGCCGACCACTCCGGGTACTGGCACGCCCGGATGGCCTCCGGGTTCTTCGACCAGATCTCCTCGCTCGCGCTGATCCTGGGGCCGGACGGCGTGCCCGTCGGCTGGGGCGGCTACCACCGACGCCGCTTCGCCGCCCGCAACGCCTTGTACCTGGACGCGGCCGGTGTGGTCCCCGCCCACCGGCGCTCCGGCCTCTCCGCCGCGCTGATGATGCACTTCCTGAGCCGCGAGGTCCTGGCACACCCGCTGTCCAGCACCTATGTCGTACTGCGCACCCGCCACCCGGCCGTCTACGCGGGGTGGCGCAAGGGACTGGGGCGGGCGCGGGTCTTCCCGCGCCAGGACCGCCCCGTGCCCGGACTGGTCCGCCGGATCGCCTCCGACGCCGCAGACTGGCTCGGCGACGGCCCCGGCCTGGACCCCGACTCCCTGCTGGTCCGCGACGCCTACCGGATGTTCGACGGCGAGATCTACGGGGTCGCTCCCCGAAGTGGCGACCCGGAACTGGACGCCCGCTTCGCCCGCGAGGTCGGCCCCAAGGACGCGGTCCTGGTCGTGGCCCGCATGGGCGCCCTGCCCCTGGCCAGATTGGTGCTGGGCCGCGCCCTCAGCCCCCGGCACGGACCGGACCCGGCTGGAGGCGGGGGGGGGCCGGCGGCGGCGGGCGCGGCCCCCGCCCCCCCAGGGCCGGGGGCGGGGGGC